>NZ_CALKQY010000050.1:0-7250 GCF_937990675.1 Hoylesella shahii
AAGCTAAGCAGGTACACCCTAATGTTGCTTAGCATGTGTAGAGACTTGCAAATGCTCGTCTCTACACATCTATCATTCATACGTTAGCGTCCGCACGCCTTAACAATGTTAAATAAAGAGAAGTAGGTGTACCTGTTTCTCATATCTATCTGTTCTTCTTTATCAATTCAAAATCAAAAAGTGAACGAAGTCTCTGTTTTTTTCTATCAAAAATCAAAACAATCTTTACCAAATAGGATTTAGCGTATAACTCAGGTTGTGTAGTAACGTACTCAACCAAAGGGCCATTGAAATCGTAATTTTTGATAAACCGATAGATTTTTTCAAAGGGAAAAGATTTATCTCGTACCAGCCAAACAGTGTCAACTCTTCCTTTTTCATTTGTTATAAAGTTTACAAATGCACTATCTTTAATACACAATATTTCATCACAACAATGCGCTGTTATATAACTTAAGATGTTCTTATTGAAGGTCCGCACCTTTTGTTTGAGTTTCTCTTCATCCATTTCTGGCCCAAAATCATAGACATAAGGGGTTTCCCCATATATACTGTCTAGCAACAAAGGGTTAACTGCATATACTGTTGCGGCATAAGTATACAACAACAAAAAAACACAAATAAATTTCTTCATACTAATCATTTCTATTTTTGTGGGACTTTGGTTTGGGGCGACACTGAACCTCCCCATACCAGAATGAGCCATCGCTTTCATCCCTTTTAAGTGCATCTCTCTTTATTCCATCCCATCCAATAGCATGAACAGGGATTATACCTTGATAAGAATCGTCTGGGGACAGAGACGTATTGCCAGGATGCGTGTGGTCCATTTCCGATACTTCAAATTGCTGTCCAAGACCTAAATCCAGATAAGGGTATGATACTCCATTTATTACTTTATCTATAATATGATATAGCTTTCCTCCATTCTTTGTGTTTGACATATAATAGATATGATTTCCATCAGGACGTGTCCCAATGTATCTTGTAAGGTTGTTTGTAACGACTTCCTTTGAAAAGAAGTACCCTTCCGTTTCTTCAAAATAATATCCATAAGCGGTTTTATACTTTGCAGCCTCTACACCTTTCATTTTGGAATATGCAACTAGTAGCTTTGAAGCCTCATATTCACTTCCGTGGAAAAATCTACTGTCACTCAGATATCTTTTACTTGCAATCTCATTAAAGTTTATGGAGATGTTTCCACCTCCACCGGCAGCTGTTGTCCATCGGAAGTTCCAATTACTTAAGCTGCCAGCAGCACCAATTGTCAATCCTGCAGCACCGAATGCATTACTAACTCCGAATATGTATCCAAATGTTCCAGGGTTCACAATACCATAAGCGCATGCGTAACCAACAACACCGCCGACGACAACCCCTAAATAGGTTGTAACTTGCGACCAATTCCAGCTGAAAGGGTTTAGTTCGCCATGATTTGCAACGACTCCGCCCAAAAAGGCACCAGCAACAATTCCTATTATAATAATAGGGTTCTTTCCGTCCCTATCCACATACTTCAAAGGGTTATTCAGACAATAACTATACCTGTTGAAGTTTTGCGTAAAGTCAGGCATTTGAACGTATGGGTCAGGGCTTAAGAAGCGACCTAATACGGGATCATAAAGTCGGGCGTTCATGTTTATCAGTCCGAACCATGGCAGGTGTTCGTGCCCACAGTAGCCACGGCCAAGTAGCAGTTCTGGTTCACTACCCGCTTCGTAGTAGGTTTCCAAGTGCGGTTTGCGCAAACGCCCCCAAGCGTCATAATCCAGCTCTTGTTTCAGATAGCCTTTGTCATCCGTTATATAAACAATGCTGCCCAAATAGTCGCGTACTATTTGATAGACAATTCCGACACTACCATCGTGGCTGATGAGGACTGCAGGAGCAGTGTAGGCGTCACCACCTATGTAAAAGCGTTCCGCCTCGCTGCCCATTGAGTCTACATCACACTCGTATCGCCCACCAATATAATAGCGTGTCAGCAGCCGTCCGGTGCCATGCGTCACTATCATTCTCGTACGGTAGGCATCTGCCGTATAGTCAAAAGACGCAGTGTAGCCATTTTCTTCAATACGTTTCGGACGCATGAATGATGTGTAAGTAATGCGTTGGTCGCGCAAAGGCACAGCTGTCCCCAAGGGTGTTACGGACGTAACTTGATAGGGCTTGGCCGTATTTCCATATAATAAGGCACCCACATCTTGCTTCTTCACGATATTGCCATTGGCAGAATACACCACATCTGGTTCTTCTGAAAAACGGTCAGTCTTTTCAAGTCTGTTCAGATTATCATAATTAAAGCCCTCTATGCGTTTGTATCGGTTATTCGTACGGTTAAGCAGATTGCCAGTTTGGGCATCAAACTCATAATCAAAACCAAAATTGGGGTAGTGGTCATATTCAGCTATGATACCATTGAACGAGCAATAGCGGGGCAGACCCGTTTCCGTATAATTGTATTTACGCTCTAAAACGCCTGATTCTACCCTCGTCGATTGTCCCAAGTCGTTTTCTTCAGTTTGCTTCCAAACAATCTTTCCATCGTCTAGTTTAATCTCCACATTGTAGCCGTTGGCATATTCGAACCTCTCCTGACATAAATTCCCACGTTTAGACGCATACGATATTGATGTAACATTTCCCTTACCATATTGGTATTGCTTTTGCAGAAACTTGCCATCCTGAACGTTTTCGCGGGAGGTTGCCAAGCGGTCGTTATCATCGTATGTGAATTCGGAAGACGTTCCGTTGGTAGATTCTTCACGCACAAGCAGGCCGTCTGCATTATAGGTATATGCGGTATTGAACTCTGGGCGGCGGATGCCGGTTGCTCTGCCAAATTTGTCGTATGTGCTTGTGATGCTTCTGCCGTCTGCGTTTGTCTCCACTACTGTGCGTACGCCATCTGCACTGTAGCTTTCAGAAAAAGATCGGCGACCTGCACTTGGGTCAACAATGGCTGTTCGGCGACCGAATCCATCGTATTCGAAAGTGGTTGTCACGTTGCCAGGCGCGGTTATCGCACTGGGTTGCCCGTCGGGGCGCAGCGTGTAGGTAATGGTTCCGCCAGGGTCCTCCACCTTTATCAGTTCGCCAATGGCATCCGTTGTCTTGGTCGAGGCAATGCCTTCCTTCGTTTCGGTAACGCTCAGGCCAGCGTAACTCCACGTAGTAGTTTTCCCCGAAGCTTCCGTTTGCTTCACAAGACGGTCGTAATCATCATATTCGTAGGTGTTCCACAGCGCGGGCGCATCGCCCTTAAACGGCAAGGATGTCTTTGCAAGCCTGCCCTTATAGTCGTAGGCGTTATCCACAAATTGCCACTTGCCGTCGAGCCGCATGTTGCCCTTACGCACGTCCCGCTCCAATGCATCGTAATGCACAATGGTTTCGGGCTTGCCCGTAATAGTTTTGGCTATGGTGTACAGACCCTTTCCGCCCCATGCGGTGGTTATCGTCGTTGTTATTCCATCGGGCGAAGTGGTGGAGACGGGCTTACCCCACGCATCTGTAACGATGGTGGTTGTCCTGCCCTTATGGTCGGTTATGCGGTGTGCCTGCCCCCACTTGTCGTATTCGGCATAGGTTGTAGTCTGCCCCAAGGCATTTGTTTTTGTCAAGAGGTTACGCCCTATGGCATCGTAGGTATAGGTATTGCCTAACAGTTCGGTAACGTTATACGGTGCCGACTTCTCGCTGGTCACGTTTCCGTGGGCATCATACGTCCAGCGTGTTTCGTCGGTCTTATTGCCGTTGGTATAAGTGACGCTTCGTTCGGGCATCCATTGGGCGTTATAGGCGTATTCCTCGCGCGTTGTCCAGGTGTTGCCGTCACGCCCTGATGTCGTAGTTTTTGTAAGTGGAAGTCCAATGAAATAACGTTCAGGCGTAACCACATTACGATAGGTCTGCGTTGTTTCCGTGTACAGACCAGCACCAAGGGAAACGCGTTCTTTTGTCGGGTTGTTAAAAATATCGTAGGACAACTGTGTTTCTTTATTCACACCCGTAAGTTTATTGATTTCAAGAGAGTGCGTTAACACAGGATTGCAAGTTTTGTTCATTGCAAGCCATGTTTTGTTGTAAAACATGTACATTTCTTTGTCGCGAGTTTCAACATGAGTTGTTATTCCAAATTGTTCCGGGTCACGAAGCTCCATTACATAATTTCCTCCTACGTCTTCATTTACTCTTGTTTTTTCAAACCCAATGAAACCCATTCCCGTTCGATGAGCCACGGCCCCTTCATATGTATAACGAAGGTGTTTCACTAGTTTTCGATCGAGATATGTACCGCTATTGAGCAGGATATTCAATGGTGCCATGAGGTCATAATATGGGTAAGTCCGTAGGGTGTTTGAAGGGGTGTAGCACATTCTCCCGTCCGTCATATCTCCATAATCGTTCTGTTGTACAATTCCATGACTATTGGCCATGGCCGTAAGCAAACGATTGTTACTCTCGTTTTCCGTAAAGCGATAGCATGTAACTTTCGCATTTTCTATAGCGACTAGATGGCTCATACCCCATAGGTTGTTGACATTGGCGGGCAATAGCTGCGCATTTTGTGAAAGATCAAGGCTACAACATGATGTATGCAGAATCACACCGTGATTATTTGTGAATAACTGAACATATCCTTTCCTCATGCACAACAAGTCGGCATATCCATTTTTGTCCACATCCATCATCAAGTACTTGTCGTCTTTCTCCCTATTTGCAATAGGCATTTCTCGCCGTACAAACCCTCTTCCTGTCGACAGATATACGTTCCACACATTTCCATTATCTTGATAGCCTTTGTTCAATACTACTTCCACATCAACTCCGTGTGTTGGGCACCTCGGTGCGCCATTATCCAAATGCGATGGTGGGTACGTCAATGCACTCCCACAAGCCCTGCACCGACTAGGTCCTTTGTAACACTTCGTTAAATCTGCCTTGCAACGCGAACAAATCAAGCTAGGCCCTCTTATCGGTTCCTTTTCGCCGCAATCAGGACACGAACTGGGCATCCACACTGGTAAGGTTTGACGCTCAATGTCCATATACGAATCTGCTGGTGGAACAAGCACATCTATCTTTCCGTCTCCATTTATGTCACCAAAAGCAGCATTCTCTAAATTGCCAAAGGTTAAAGATTTAGACGTAAACCATTTTACAAATTTGTTGAATTGAACGGAGAACTTATAAACCTCCATGCCCTCGCGAGTAGCATGACACAGCTCCACCTTTCCGTCTCCATCAACATCAAGGGCGAAAGCCTTACTGTAGAACGACAAAGAAATGGGAGACGTCTCACTCAACCGTTGCTGGCTATCTAGATCTATCAAAGTAGACCACGAAGGAATGTCCTTGTTTAGGAATGTCTTGTTGTGCGAAATAGTCAACAGTTGCGCCTTCCCTGTCCCCATAAAATCACCAAAAAGGTAGATACGAGACATTGGGCTGTACGTTTTTCCCTCGTTGTCTACCACGCCCATAGCAGGCACGGTAAACGTCTTTGACTCAAATTTTCCTTTCTCGTATGTGTATGTGGTAATTTTCAAAAGCGTGTTGCCTCCCACCAAGTCACCGAAGTTCACCTTTACCAGTTCGTCCACCCCATCACCATTGGTGTCAACCGCCTGAATGGTCTGGAATCCACTCTCTGTCTTTATCGTAGACATGCCACTGGATGATGAAAGGTTTGGTGCAATCAAGATATCTTGATCGACGGGATATCCACTACCAAATACAGCATAATACTTTGTGGAAGACAAAAACTTCTTTACCACTAGCTGCCCCGTTTGCTGATATTGGTTGAAATGCCCTGGCATTGTCAACAAACCGTCAGCGAATTGGTTCTTCACGAATTTTCCTCGAACAAACAAGGGTTTTGCCCCATTTGTTTCCCCCTTAAAGTACTCAGTTAGTAACACATCACATTGCCTCCGTAATTTTCCATGTTGGTTATCCTTACCATCACCATAATCGAACTGCAAAGGTGGTAGGGCCGATTCTCCAGAGGAGCAGTCTATCCGAGTTAACAAGTTCACTTCTTTCAATACATGTGTGAGGCTGTAAGTGCAAAGTGTCTCAATTTTTCCATTCACTTTCGTTTGCGACACCACCTCTTTTAATAACCTGCTGGGAGCGATGGCCATTCCATCCAAATAGGTGGTGGTGAAATCTGGGCGGTCTGCATAGTGGAATAGCAACTGCCCACTATGTTCAACTTCCGTTTTCCCGCCATATGTCACCTTGGAAAGGTAATAACAATTCCCAACCTCAATGTAGGTGAAGTTTGCCTTATAGCCCTTCAAGTCGGTCAATTCGGTCAGAGGGTAAGCATACCTGGTGTTTGTGTTGTCCTTAAAGCCAAACGTTGCCGTATTGCCATTGGGATAAGCCACGGTAAAATAAGCAACGTGATCTCCATAGAGATGTTTTTTCACCAAGATAAAGCCTTTTGATGTTTCATATTGATATTGACGCTGTTGGCCCGTATTTGGCACTAGCCTCACACCATCCAAAGTAAACCTGCATTCATCGGGATCGGTTAAGTTGACGGGTGAAGTAACGCCATCGTACATTATCGTTTTCCCCACCGTTAAAATAGCCGACACACCCGCAATGTTCCAGCCATATCCTGCCGTTCCGTTAGCAGACTGGCTGTTGTACACAATAGAAATCTGTGGAGCAGCTCCACAACAATATGCAGTTGTTATGGGTATGGAGTAGGTTTTACCGCCAGTAGGGGAAACTCCTTCTTGGAAGGGAATTTTCCCTACATAACGGTCACTTTGTGTATAGTTGGGAAAATCGGGTATTCCATATCCAGACGGCCGATTAGCCCTAAAAGCATTCCCTTGAATTTGTTTTTGGGGCTTTGGGTTCGGGATAGCACCCAAATCAATGGGTTTATATACATACCGATAAATGGTGTCACCGTCTGCCAAAGCTTCAACCTCTACAACAGAGTCTGTTTCAAGATGAGTCTGCACCGCAGGATTAAATTTATTGAATAAACCGTTTGCTGCTGTATGACAGGCATTAGCCTTGCCATTATTAGGGAAAAGTAAGGCTACGAAAAGAACGGTAATAGTTGTAATAAATTGTTTCATAATAGTGGTCGTTTGGTCTGTTATTCCTTAATCACTTTCCACGAGGTGTTTTTGCCGTCTAATCGTATGTACAGCACATACATGCCCTTGGCATAACTCGCCATGTTCACCTTGGTAACGGTGCCTGCAATGCCACGC
>NZ_CALKQY010000051.1:0-8600 GCF_937990675.1 Hoylesella shahii
ACGCCAGTTTCCACCTTATTAACGTTCTGTCCACCGGCTCCACCACTTCTAAAGAGGTCCCACGACACCTTAGCGGGGTCTACATACACCTCAATCGTATCGTCAACGAGTGGGGAAACAAACACCGAGGCAAAGCTAGTCATACGCTTTCCCTGCGCATTATAGGGCGAAACGCGCACTAATCGGTGCACGCCATTTTCGCTTTTAAGGTAGCCGTAAGCATAATCACCACCTTCAATCTCCATGGTGACACTCTTTATTCCGGCCTCATCGCCCTCTTGTATGTTGCTTATCGTAACCTTATGCCCATGAGCTTCGGCCCATCTCATGTACATACGCATGAGCATTTGCGCCCAATCTTGACTCTCGGTGCCACCCGCACCCGAGTTAATCTTCAGAACACAGTCCATTGGGTCTTCCTTTTGGCGCAGCATATTCATGAGTTCGAGGTTTTCGATGGCAGTAATCGCCTTGCGATAATCATCGTCCACCTCCTCTTCTGTCACCATATCATCGTGGTAGAAGTCGAAAGCCAACTGCAATTCGTCGGCGGCCTGTCGCACTTCTTTATATCCCACAATCCATTTTTCAATACCTTTCACCTTCTTCATCTGCTCTTGAGCACGCGCAGGGTCGTCCCAGAAGTCGGGAGCTTGTGTTCTTAGTTCCTCTTCTTCCAGTTCAACGCGCTTTCGGTCGATATCCAAATAGCGGCGTAAGGCTTCAGCCCGTTCCAATATATCTTTGAGTTGGTCTGCTGTAATCATACGTTACGATATTGCTTTCGTGCCCTTCACCTTGTTTTTGCCTTATGCTTGGCAGGTATAAAGTAGACTATGCAAGCCAAAAAGGCCCATTTCATCGTGCTTTATTTGGTGTTGGGAGATTTTATTCGTTGCTTAATATATAATATAAGTAATGTATAGGCTAAGGAGCAAAGCTCATCACTCTTCGTACATCTTATCAATTAGCTCTTTATAGTTGGCTAAGATGATGGGTCTACGCAGTTTTAGCGTATTGGTTAGTTCTCCGTTCTCCATTGTAAAGTGGTGAGGAAGAATAGTTATGCACTTGATTTGCTCGTAAGGAGCCAACTGTTGTAGAAGTGTACGAATGCGTTCGAGCATCATAGCATGCACTTGATGGTTGGCACATAGTTCTTCGCGCGAGCTAAAATCAATGCTATGAGCCTTAGCAAACTCTTCAAGTAGGCGGAATTCGGGTACAAGAAGGGCAGAAACAAACTTGCGTTCGTCGGCCACAACCGCCACTTGGTCGATATATTTATCAACCAAAAGCAGAGCTTCAATCATCTGCGGAGCAATGTATTTGCCGTTAGATGTTTTATAAAGGTCTTTTATACGTTCGGTAAGGAACAGTTCGCCATCCTTTATATAGCCAGCATCGCCTGTGCGAAAGAAGCCATCTTCGGTGAAAATAGTAGCATTAAGCGACTCGCGTTTGTAATAACCTTTGGTGATTGTTGGCCCTTTGAGCAGTACTTCATTGTTTTCTCCAATCTTTAATTGCAGGCCTTCGATAACCCTTCCCACCGAACCAAGGGTGATAGGTTTGTCAAGATGGTCGCACGAAACAGTGGCAACGCTCTCTGTTAAGCCATATCCCACCATGATGGTAAGTCCGATGGCGTGTACAAACTCTTCCACTTCGGGCGACACTCTTGCGCCAGCCGTGGGGAAAATGTGGGCATTTTCCAATCCCAACTGTTTACGAACCATGCTCAACACGGTGCGATTGAGCAGCTTATATTCTAAACTTAAAGACATGGGCGGACGCTTTCTGCGAGCCAGATATTGCACATTATGCTTGCGACCCACCTCTAAAGCGCGGTTAAACAGTTTGCGTTGCAGGGGCGACGCGTTGTCCATGCGTTCTTTAACGCCTGTATAAACCTTCTCCCAGAAGCGTGGAACCGAAGCCATACATGTGGGATGAGTTTGTCGCATTGAGGTTTGTATGTCGTGTGGGTTGGTATTAATAATGAGTTGTGCACCAACCGAGAGCGACAAGTACGACCAAGCGCGCTCAAAGATATGGGTAAAGGGCAAGAAACAAATTACTCTATCGGAGCTGTTTACAGGTACACACATGGCATTAGACACAAGTGCGGCATGATATTGACTGTAAGTAATCATCACTCCCTTGCTATCACCCGTTGTTCCACTGGTATAAAGGATATTGCAAAGGTCGTCTTCTTTGGCTTCCGACCATAGTTTTTCCACCTCAGATTGACGAGGAAGGTTCTCGCCCAACTTCAAAAAGTCGTCGAAATACAACGTGTTGGGGTCGTGCGAGCTAATGCGCACATTGCGATCGAACACCACAATGCGTTCTAACGAACTGCAAAGGTTCAGCACACGATGCGCCTTATCATATTGTTCTTGTTCGCCTACGAAGATGAAACGCACCTGCGCATCATTCACAACGAACTGAATTTGCTGCTCACTGCTAGTGGCATAGAATGGAATTGTTACCGCTCTAACGCCATAAGCACCCATATCGGTGTAGAGATATTGCAAACAATTCTGCGCAAAAACAGCAATATGCTCTTGTGGTTTCAAGCCAAGATTGAGCAAAGCATTACTCACTTGCTTCACACGCAACGAGAATTGGTTCCACGAAACGGTTTTCCATTCGTCCCCACCAAAGTGTTTAAACGTTAGTGCGGGTGCGTCTCCATACTTGCGAGCTTGCTCATGAACGAGCAAAGAGAGGTGGCATGTTGTCTGCATAATAGCTAAATATTTATTGCAAAGATACGATAAATCTACCAAAACCTAGCGAATGGCAGGGCATAAAATGCAACATTGCGACACGTATCAACTCTAATTTAACTTCTCTCTTGTGGATAAAGTTGCCTAAACACTAGTTGTGCACAGACTTATCTATTGCAGTGAGACAGAGTTATCAATTGAAGTAAAACAGACTTTTGCGCGCCAACAGACAAGCACCAGTAACACCGGCCTTGTCTTGAAGTTTGGAAAGCACAATGGCCGAGTCGCGATTTACCATGTTGAGCGAGTATTTTCGCACTGCGCTTTTTACGGGTTGCAACACCGAATCGCCAGTACGAGCCAACGTTCCACCGATGATAACCATTTCGGGATTAAGCAAATTGATTAGTCCAGCAAGGTAGCGACCAAGTTTTTGGCCAATTTCTTCAATTAGTTCGATGCACAACAAGTCTTCTTTAAGCGTTGCTTCGATAATATCGTCAAGGGTTAACGAAGCCTCATTGTTCATGATTTGTTCGCTCAAAGCCGTCTGTCTACCCTCTTTCACGCATTGCAAAAGGGTGCGATGCAGCGCCATTCCCGATATTTCTGTTTCAAGACAACCGCGTTTTCCGCAATGGCAAAGCAGCTCATTATCAAACGTTGGAAAGTGTCCCAGTTCGCCCGAGAAGCCCGATTTGCCTGTATACAATTCACCATTAAGTATCAGTCCGCATCCAATTCCCCAGCTAAGGTTCACAAAGATTACGTCTTTTTCGCCCTTCACAACGCCCTTTGTCATCTCGCCATAGGTCATCGAGCGTGTGTCGTTGTCCACATACACCCTACAACCAATCTTTTCGGCCATCAGTTCCACCAAGGGTCTTTCATCAAAATTAAATCTACTAAAGCTGTGTCCCATCTCTGGATTAACGCGACCAGGGATATTTACGCCCACTGTTAGTATTCGTTCTTTGGCTATATCCAACTGATCTATGAAGTCGGTAACGCAAGCGCACAATTCGTCTAGCCCCTCTTGCGAGTTGCTATACTGATAAGGCACACCCATATCTATCTTTACCAAGTCGCCTTTAAAGTTCATCAAGCCCAGGTTAAGACCATCGTTCATCAGGTCAACACCCACGAAGTAGCCCGATTCGGGAGCCAATCCGTAGATCGCCGGCGAGCGTCCTTTACCCGTATCCATCTTTCCACAGTTAATGATATACCCATCATCGCACATCTCCGCGATAACTTTGGCAATGGTAGGAACACTCAAATTCAATTCTTTAGACAACTCGGGAATCGTAGTCGAGGTGTTATTCAAATAGTAAGCGATAATGCGTTTATGCGTCATCGCCGATTTAGTTCCTTTTAAAAGGTCGTTTAATAACATGCGTGCCATATCAATGTACTATATTTTTGTGAATGTTTGGCATAGGCTGCCACAATTTGCAAACTTACGAAAAATATCCTATACTTACTCGTAAATTAGTAAAAAACTAGACGTTCTATTTGAACTTTATAACAAATATTTTATGAATAAGGGTAGGAACTACCATAAAAGGGCTTAAAATCTGCCTTTTTTTACGTACCTTTGCATTTGAAACAGCATTTCAGAATACTGATTTAACACTATGACAAAGAATTTTATCGCGATTGCTTTCGCGTGTATCCTCTCTCTTTCTGCCCGTGCCAACAACGATGCTGGCATTGAAGGCGTGGCTTTTGGGTCGAACTACGAAACGACGTTGGCTGGTATTCGCAGCACGTTTGGCACACCTACACAAGCCAATAAGCAACAGATTGTTTATAAAGACATGATGTTTAAAGGGCTGAAATTCGAAAAAGCCATCTTTAAATTCCAAACAGACAGCTTGGGAAATACGTATTTTAGTGAGGCTCGGTTTACGTCTTCGCCCACCAACAAGCGTGGTGCTCTAAAGGATATCGAGGTATTGGCTAAGACAATGGATAAAGATTATCCTGGTGTAACCATCGATTGGGAAGACGAGAGCACTCCTTTTTATAAGGGTGGCATGTCTCCTTTGGGCAATAGTTACCTCTTTACGGTGTGCATCTACCCCGTAAACAACGGCTATACCACGGTGTTGCGCTATGGCCCGCTTCCTTATGTTAAGCGATAAGAAACAAAACATAAACAAACGCGCTGCGTTTACAAACTGATAAATCCGTACGGGGATGCAAGCTACATGTACTTGCATCCCCGTATATGTTTATACCCAATGGTTGATAGGTCGCTTTGCACTTATTTTTGTCTTGTTTGCCCTACCTGTCGGCCCATCTTTCGTTTGTTTGTCGGCGTCATGCCCATTTAAAGACACTGCGACAGTTTGTCGAGCCTTATGCCATGACTGCCTTTAACCAAGATGTATCTACCCTCGGGGCATTGATTTTGCAATTGCGCCATCACCTCATCCACATCGTTGAACTTACGGAAAGCGCAACGGGTGCGCGCAAATTCGGGGCCAACAAGCCACACTTCATCGAGCGACAAACGCGAAAGCTGGTCTACAATGGCTTGATGAGCCTCTGTGCTTGCTGCTCCTAGTTCGAGCATATCGCCAAGAATAGCCATTTTATGGGGCACTTCCATATCATTGAGATTATTCAGAGCCACACTCATACTGGTGGGATTGGCATTGTAGGCATCCATAATGAGCTTGTTATGTGCCGTCTCTTCTAGTTGCGAACGGTTGTTACTTGGCACATAATTAGCCAAAGCCCGATTGGCTTCGTCGGCCGATACTCCTAGATATAAGCCCACACTAATGGCCGCCAACATATTAAGCACATTGTAAGCGCCCACAAGATGGGTCTGCACTTCATTCCATTCGCCACCTTCGCGTTGCCATGCAAAGCGCAAGAATGGCGCAGCCGACACCACTTTACCGCCAACAAAGAGGCCGTCACTGGCTGGTGTGCCATATTTCACCAAGTCTAACCCCTGCACAATACCCATCAAATGGGGATTATTGGCATCTACAAACACCTTTCCGCGTTTGCTTTGGCGCATAAAGTCGTATAGTTCGCCTTTGGTTTTCACCACACCTTCAAACGAACCGAAGCCTTGCAGATGGGCCATTCCCACGTTGGTGATAAGCGCCAAGTCGGGTTCTACCAGTTCAACCAGCGTTTTAATGTCGCCAGGATGACTTGCACCCATCTCTACAACGGCCACTTGATGTTCGGGTTTTAGGCGTAAAAGCGTTTTAGGCACACCAATATCGTTGTTAAAATTACCCAAGGTGTAGAGCACATTATACTTTTCGCCAAGCACGGCGGCCATCAATTCCTTGGTGGTTGTTTTGCCATTCGTGCCTGTTATGCCCACAATACGTGTGCCCAGGGTGCGTCGATGGTGGCGAGCCAACAGCTGAAAGGCGCGCAACACATCGTCTACCAGGATATAACGTTCGTCGCCTTGCGCACAATATTCGGGTTCGTCTACCACCGCAAAGGCGCAACCTTGCTGCAAAGCCGCTGCAGCGAACTTGTTTCCATTAAACGATGCACCTTTTAAGGCGAAGAAAATACTACCCTCGGGGCAATCACGGCTATCGGTGGTTACCACGGGATGACTTTCAAAAATTTGATATAACTGTTCTGTTGTCATGTTTTTTATTGTGTAAGGTGGCAGAATGGCGAATGCCCGTCGCTGTTCGTTGGTTCATCGAATGCACCACTGTGGCCGGCATCATTCGTCTACCTTTAATGTCTTACGATAGTCGGCCAGTCGTTTAAGCAATTGCTTGGTTACTTTTTCTGTACCCGGTTTGCCATAGATATTGTTCAATTCGTCGGAGTCGGTCTGCAAATCGTACAACTCGTAATAGTCGATATCGGCATCATCTCGAAAATAATTTATCTTCTTAAGTGCCTGATAGGTGTAATATTCGCCTGTTCCGGGTGTGCGTTGGTATTTGTTTTCTTGCACAGCACGGTCGCTTCCCTTGCCATAGAAGTGTATCAGCTTATAGCGTTCGTTGCGCACACCATCGTGTTTGCGCACTAGGTGATAGGTGGGATAGTCGTAATAATGGTAATAAAGGTCTTTTCTCCAGTTTTTCACCTTATCGCCTTTAAACAGTGGTTGCAAGCTTCGGCCACTCATTTCGGCGGGCTTTTTCACGCCTGCCAATGCCAGAAACGTTGGTGCGAAGTCGATGTTCTGCACCAGTTGATGACATTGAGCACCCTCTTTTATATGTCCGGGATAACTAATAATAAGCGGTGTATGAAACGATTCTTCGTACATAAAGCGCTTATCAAACCATCCATGCTCGCCCATATAAAACCCTTGGTCGGAGGTGTATACCACAATGGTGTTGTCGCTCAGTCCGTTTTGCTCCAGATAATCAAGCAGTCGGCCCACATTATCATCAACAGAGCGTATCACCGCGGCATAATCGCGAATATAGTTTTGATATTTCCATTCTACCAACGCTCTTCCTTTGAGGTTGGCTTCAAGAAATTTTCGGTTTCTGGGCATATAATATTTATCGAAGGCCACGCGCTGTTCGGGTGTGAAACGATTGGTTTCGCCCAGCAGCGCATAATACGAATCCATGCTCTCTACGTCGTTGGGGTCGAGCGTTTCGGGCACTTTCAGGTCTTGTATCATACGCAAATCGTCGTCAACACGCATTTTCTGTGTGCGTGCAGCCGACCCACGCGTGGCGTAATCGTCCCAAAACGTCTTTGGAAGTGGAAATTCCACATCGCCAAATAGTCCCATATATTTTTCTTCGGGCATCCAATTGCGGTGTGGCGCCTTGTGATGCACCAGCAAGCAGAAGGGTTTCGACTTGTCGCGATGCTCTAAAAAGTTGATGGCGTGGTCGGTTATGAGTGTTGTGGCATAACCTTTCTCTTGCTTATACTTGCCATATTCGCCCGTTGTGCAAAACACAGGGTTGTAATATGTGCCTTGATTATTGAGTATATGGTAAAAGTCAAATCCCTTTGGACGGCAGTGCATGTGCCATTTGCCCACCATTCCTGTGGTATAGCCTGCTTGCTGAAGCAGTTCGCTAAAGAATGTTCGGGTGGTATCGATGCCTTCTCCCAACTGTCGTTGTCCGTTTTGGTGACTGTAAAGACCAGTGATAAGACAGGCGCGACTGGGCGTTGAAAGCGAGTTTTCCACAAAAGCCGACCTAAACAGCATGCCACGTCGTGCCAGTCGGTCGATATTGGGCGTGGGTGCAAGCTTTGAAATGGCGCTGCCGTATGCGCTAATGGTTTGCATGGAGTGGTCGTCGCACATTATATATAATATATTTGGGCGCACGGTTGTACCTTGCATGCCTTCACTTACGGGCAATCCCTCTTGTACAGGACATTTGGGATAACGAGTGTCGCCGGGTTGTGCCATTGCCTTCTGGGCTGTTGTGGCCAAGGCAAGGGCTGGAAGCATGGTAAGCGATATACGAGATGGTAAATTCATCGGTGTGTAAGTTGAGGGTTATTGTGCACCTGCAAGCCACTGCCCAGCACAAGGAAAGCGCCCACGATGCGTTATACACCACAAAATTACACAAAATCGAGGTGACGGATGCCCCAAACCACATCTTTTTTCATTTAAACATAAAGTTTGTGCATGCTTCATGTTCTTTGGTTTACTATATTCTCTTGTGTCAACTGCTGTGTGTGCGTGCCACTGTCACTACCATTAGCCTGCCAATGTGCACTCAACGCATGCACAATATACAAAAATAAGGACATAAAAAAAGTCCTTGAAATCTCACGACTTCAAAGACCCACACAATTTATTAACCAAAAAATTAGTGGTGCCACCAGGAATCGAACCGGGGACACAAGGATTTTCAGTCCTTTGCTCTA
>NZ_CALKQY010000052.1:0-35177 GCF_937990675.1 Hoylesella shahii
TATCGTCGGATTCTCTTGTTTTTTTGCAACACTAAGATAAGTGAAAATTCTGACAAGGCTAAATCCTGAGCAACTTTTTGTTGTTCAGGTACTTAAAAAGTTTAATTTATAATAGTGTTGCGGAATTAAGGATAGATAATAGATAATGGTGCAAAAGTAGGCATGCCAGGAGACAAGAAGAATGGGGACAACTATACAAAGGTTGATTGGTGGAATCCTTGGTTAATGGTTTGGGATTAATTTAAAGATGTAACAAAATGAAGAAGATCTTCTCTTTACAATTGTATGTTTGGCTTTTTCTTACAATATTGTCTTCCCAATGTACAAAGGTTGATTTAGAGGAAGGAGTACGCAAAACAACTATTCTTCGGCATAATTATATTGCAATAACCACAAAAGATGATATTCCCGGAGAAGTGGAAGTGCATTATAGTATATTGGGCAATAATGGTCAAAACGAAGTCAAAACAGAGAGGCTTTCTACTCCTTGCGTGATTGGTGGAGAGAACGTCTTGGTCTCCTATGACAGTATTGTTGGTACACATTCGGGGAAAAGCGTTTTTAGCCAGCTTACCTTGAAAAGAGACTATCAAGAAAACGGAGCAGATTTTCTTTCAATCAAAAACTTGTCATCGACCGTCCTAGAATATGCCGTAATCGGTAACCAGCCTCTTGTGTTCCATAACCCTGCGGATTTAAAAGAGTACCATAATTTCACCAATTTAAATGAGATAGATAAAACCAAGGTTGTAAAAGAAAGTCCAACTCCTATTAATTCAGAAGGTATTCCTGTTTTATATTTACTAAAGCCTGAACTTTCTAAAATTAACCAGTACTATATTTTGCTAAGTATTGGAGATTGTGTGAATGGGGAGCTTACAACCGTAGAAAGTACCTATGCTAAGAATATTGGCATTAAACCTACACAGTATACTATTCGAGCAATAATGAATTTCTACAAAGAGGAATATAGCCATGGCAAAACCCTATTTGTAGACTATAACGACTATGATTTAAAATGTCAAAAGTACAAAGGTCTAGCTCGTTTAGACATAAAATTTTATGGAGAAATACAACCTGAGTCTTTTGTAAGGAACTCCGGACAGATTTGGTTTATTAATACAACTTCGGGAATGAAGGGAATTGACACCTTTAAGATATTTCAATAGGAATGATACATACTAAATTTATGTTATGTTGTCTTTTGTCAGTGCTATTATTGAGTTGCTCTGAAGATGATGACATAGTTAGGTATTCCGAGAAAAACGCTATATTCGTTTATATGGCTGCAGATAATGACTTAGATTACTTTGGTACTGCCCTAAAAAGTGCGTAAGCCCATTTTTTCTTATCTTTGGTATTATATGGTATTACACTTAAAGATGCCAACAACTTATTGCAAAGCCTTTATCACGCAAGCATGTATTATTGTGATGTAAGTAACATGGCATAAGCTGTGAAAGAACACTTACAAGGGCTGTATAAATCGATTGCATTATATCTCAGCTATCTGTAAGTTGAATATGATAAGTGCGTTTACACACTACTTGAACCCTACAAGCAAGTGTATAACGCACTTGTCGTTAATATCGTATTGCTATACCTATGCTGCATAGAGCAAGGCAAGCGACATGTTATACCTTCTTTTTCTTTGCCCCTTTCATCCAAAGATACAGCAGCAGGGCAATGAAAACAACGAGGATGGAAGACAACTCGAAGATATAATGCTGGGGTTCTGTCCAAAACTCCTTAAAAAAATTGATGCGTCCCAATATCTCAACGGGCGTCCAAAAGACGATAACTGTGGCGATGGCCATGCGGATATTGGCTCCCCAAGAGGCCAAATACAACTGGCGCTTGAACATGAAAATCGAGCCAACAAGGCAACCTAGACCAATGAGGAAGGTAACGGGATGGTGGTCGCCAAGGAAATTCTTGTCGTAACAAAACATCAAAAGCAAATAACAACCCCACAGCATCATGTTTACTTCCATAAAGGTAACAATGCTGGTATGGCGAGTCATAGGCTGTGCCACGATAACTTTGCGCTGGTCGCGGAAACAAACTTTTTGTATCCAAGTAATAAAATCACAGCCGTTGCGCGTACTGAAAATGTACATCACCATCACCATCATCCACAATCCAAAGGATGCGGGCATGATAAGATATTCGGGTTTGGTAACCACTTCGCCATTCTCTATTTCGGGTTGAACACCATAACGGCGAGCATAATAAAGGAAAAGAAACTCTACCCAGCCTGTCCAAAAGAGCAGACCGCCGAGCAAGCCCCAAATGGTTTGACGCGTGTCGCCCTTTACAAAGACGCCAACGATAACCATTACAAGACCAATAAAGCCTAGAAGAAAACCACAATAATGAAGGAGAGAGCCTTGTAGGTAGTGCTCCATAAGAATCATAAGCGCATGACCTAAAGGCATAGAGAATAGCACAACTAAGAACGAGGCGAACGTGCGCCAGGGGTACATTTCTTTTGTATTCATGTTATAAAATAAAAAAATGGCTCCGAAATTAATTCGGAGCCATAACGTTGATGGTAAATCGTTACTGTATGCATCATATACACGATGCAAACAATGTTGTTATTTCATGGCGTTAAAAGCCAATTAGATGTTGAGCAACAATCGAAGCAACTTTTAAGCGCCGTGTTGTAGCAATGATTTAGAAGAACAAGTAGCGGTTGTCTACCACTTTAGCGTTGATGTATAACTGGTTCATAAAGTTACCAGCATACTGCATAGCACGTTGGCGTAAGCGTTGTTCGATTTCTTTTGCATCGAACTTCACTGGGCGCATGCTGCGACCTGTTACTTGGAACATGTAAACACCAGCGTTGCCCTTAACAGGAGTCTTAGAGAATGCACCTTTAGCAGTAGCAGCAACCGCGCCACTAAGTGCAGGTTCGCTAGCACCAGTAGCTGTTAGGAACACAGGCGAAGCGAAAGTAACTTGGTTAACAGGCGTTACCACACCGCCCTTAGTCTTAGCTGCAGCGATGCTTGTTACACCATTTAGTTTGGCAACGATTTGTTCGGCTTTCTTATCTCTAATCACTTCGGCCTTAACCATCTCTTTTACTTGAGGGTCGTTAAGGCTACGATAGCCCACGGGGTTGATGCGATCGAGCACTACAAGCAGCAAGTGATTGTTATCGCCACACTCATAGAGAGGAGATACGTCGCCTTGCTTAGCATCGAAGAGCCATTTAAGGGCCTCGCGCGTGCTGTGAATGCCAGCCAAGTAGTGTTGCGAGGTGGTTATTTCTTTTGCTTCCTGTACACGATAGCCACTCTTTGCGGCATTTTTCTCTACGTCGGCAGCTGTTTGGTTAGCGCTAACAAAAGAGCTAAATTTGTTGTAAGCTGCACGATAGGTTTCTTTAGAGAAATCGATAGTGCGTTTTACCACAGCAGCTTGGTATTTTGTTACCATACCTTTGCGGTTAAGCACCTGTACGATGATGTTTCCTTGAGGCAATTTGATATTCTTCAGCTCGTTTACACCCATGGTGTTGAGGCTGTTGATATAGTCTTTGGTGTCTTTATCCAATGATGGAGCCATCTGGTATTGGCTAGTGGTCATCCATGTTTTCTCGCCAGTTTGACCGTATTTCTTAGCCAAAGCTTCGAAGTCGGCACCGCTGTTAAGCGCTGCATAGATAGAGTCGGCTGTTTTATTGGCAGCTTCGGGCGTTGCGCCACCCACTTGAATTTGACGATATTCAACCGAGTCGGGCAACTGAACCTTAGCAACAAGCTTAATAAGGTTCAAAGTATTGTCTTGTGCATTTTCAAAAGGACCATAAACAGAACCAACAGCCATCGAGTCGAGACGCATGGCAACATCTCCAGGATAAGCCTCTTTACCAACGGGCAAGCCTAAGTAGCTAACCAGAGATGTGCTTCTACGCACCACTTCACTGGGGTCGGCAGCTTCGGTAAGAGTCTTTGTGTACTCAGCAAACTGTTTTTTAAGAGCGTTTTTGTCTGCAGCAGAGGGTTCAACTAAGATATCAACGTACTTCACATCGCGTGATTCAACATATTGTTTGAAGCGAGGTTTCAGTTCATCGTATTTAGCTTTAAGGTCTGATTCACTCACTTGCACCTTGCTATCTTCGATGCTGGTGTAAGGGAATGCAGCCAATTGGATTTGGCTTTCTTCGTTTTCTTCCTTGAAGGCCATTTTAGCTTCAACAGGATTAGAAACAAAACAGTGAGCCAGCAGACTTTGGTATTTTTGCGCAAGCAGTTGTGTGCGCAATTGTTTTTCAACAAACGTCCAATATTTATAAATCGACTCGTATTGTTGAGCCATCTGTGGGTTTGTTGTTTTAGAGTTTTTGTATTCGGCCAAGAACTTCTTGAGCGAACTAGCATCGAAACGTCCAGTCTGTTGGTTTACGAAAGGCGTTTGCATCAGCATGGGATTTGTGCCTTGGTTCAGGATGTTTTGCATTTCCTGGTCGGTAACAGTAAGTCCCAACTCATTGGCTTCTTTCTCCACAAGTTTGTTTTGCACATAGCTATTCCAAACCATGTCCTTCACTTGGTTAAGCTGCTCGTCGTTCAGGTTTTCTTGTCCTTGTTGCATTTTGATAGCTTCAGCGTATTCGTCCACCATTCTTTGGAATTCTTGAACGCTGATTTTCTCGCCATACACTTCGCCAACCTGCTGTCGCTGGTTGTTTCGAGTGGCCTCGCAAGAGCGGAAAGCCTCTTCGGCAATAAATGCCAACAAGCCTAAACCAATGATTCCGATGAGAATCATGCCACGGCTTCTAATTTTTCCTAATACTGCCATTATTATTTTAGTTATTTAATTTATTTATTCAAGCTTTGTTTGGGTATGCCCGGTATGTTGTTTCATCGCCATCGCCATCGCTGTAAAAAACGATTAACAAGGGCTGATGCCTTTAAAATGCGCACAAAAATACGAAAAAGTTATGATATTCTTTAACGTTTCGCGTAAAAAGTGGTGTTAATGCCTTACTTTTAGCTTTACGAGTTCTATTTTGTTGGTTGCATTTTTAAGAATTCTGAATTGATAAGGGCCGATGTTCACCTCTTCATTTACTTTTGGGAAGCTTTGGTAATGCTGCAAAATTAGGCCGCCGATGGTCATATAATCATCACTTTCAGGCAGGTCTAAGTCGAACATATTATTGGCTTTGTCTATCTCTAAGCGTGCCGAGAGCACGTATTCGCCATCAGCAGTTTGCTTAGCCACATATTTTTGGCTATCATGTTCGTCTTCAATATCGCCGAATATCTCTTCAACAATATCTTCGAGCGACACAATTCCACTGGTTCCACCAAATTCATCAATCACCACCCCAAGGCTTCTTTTCTGCACAAGGAATGTTTGCATCAGTTTTTGCGCAGCCATTGTCTCAGGTACAAAAGGCATTTTGCGTATTTGTTGTTTCCATTTTTGGGGATTTCTAAACAACTCTGAAGAGTGAATGTAGCCCACAATATGGTCAATATCATCTTGATAGACAATAATTTTTGAGTTTCCGCTTTCGATAAACTTCTGTGTTAGTTCGTCGATGCTACAGTCGTTAAGGTCAACCGAATTAATTTCGGTACGTGGCACCATACAATCGCGCACCTTTGTATCTTTAAAATCCAGTGCGTTTTGAAAGATTTTCACTTCGTCGTCGATGTCATCATCGCTCTTGGCACTATCAAGACTGGCCTGAACAAGATAATCTAAATCGGTTTTTGAGAAGAGAATATTTTCGTTTTCTTTCTCTACCTTCATGCCAAAAAGTCGTAGCAACAAACGCGCAAGCAGCGTAGAGAAGCGGCTAAGGGGCCAAAGCAACAGATAACACAAATAAGCGGGAACGGCAAAGAACGCGAACAGGCGATTAGGATTGCTCTTAAAGAATGTTTTGGGTAAAAATTCACCTGTGAAAAGCACAATAAGTGTTGAGAGAATGGTATCTGCCGGCACGGTGAAACTGGCTTCCATCCCTCGAAAAATGGTGTTATCGAAAAGTTTGGCAATAAGAATTCCGTAGACAACAAGTGCAATATTGTTACCCACAAGCATTGTGCTAACAAAGTTATTAGGGTTTTTAAAGAACACCGCCTGCACCTTTTGCGAGAGGCCATTGCGCTCCTTGTTCATCTCAACGAGCATGCGATTGCTTGTTACAAAGGCTATTTCCATGCCCGAAAAAAAGGCTGAGAACACCATTGTTACAAGTATTCCGAGAACAAGGCTTATACTAATAGGGTCGTCCATAGCGAACTTAGAGTTGTCTTTTGTTATGGGCTGAAGTGCAGGACATAGCCTTAGCACCAGCGGTTAGAATCATTGTACAGACCGGCGTTGAGGTGTTGCCGATGGGCGAACGGCCTCTTTGAGAGTATCTGGGGCCGAGCTGAGCGTATCGTTTTTACCTGCGATGTCGGTTCGAGCAAACGAACCCTTTGAATTGGATACGTAATAGCGCGTCATGCGTTCGTCACTTCTAAAGTAGTTGCCCTGCAACTGGCGGTCGGGAGTGATGAGTCGTGAGAACTTATTGGAGTAGAGTTCGCGTTTGTTTTCGTCTCTAAAGAGTTCTTCACTATAAAAACGCACGCCATCTTTGGTTTTCACGCGCACCCTTCCTCGCAATTCCCACAAGCGTTTTTGGTCGTAGTAGTAAGCTGTGTCGCATTGTATATATAGCTGCACATGAAAGTTTTCATCAAACTCTTCAAGAAATACGCCCTTATCAAAGATCCATCTCGAGGGATTTTTTACTTGATTCACCTCGTAGCGTTCGGTAACAAGTCGATATTTCACCACGCCCGAATCAGAGATAAGCGTGTTGACGCCGTAGCTAATCATCGTTGCAGCAGAGTCTTTGGGGTTAACTGCGGGTGCAGTATGTTCCACAGCCTGCTCGCAAGAGGTGAAAGCCACGAAGCAACAAAGCACAAACGCTAGGCCCGAAGTTCTGAACAAGGTGTACATGCGATGGGTGTAAGGGATAGTTTTGGGGTTATTCCAACTTCCATTTGCTGAACCACAATTCGTTGAAGGTTAGTCCAACGCTAATACGGAACACGTTTTCACTGATAAAGTTCTTGGCCGAAGAGTGTGCCCACTGCGCACTTACATTAAGGAACGAACGATTATTGAACACGTTGATAATGGGCACACCGAAGCCCACGCTAGCACTTATCTCAGTTGGTCCATCGTTTCCGTTCACCTTTATATAAGGAGTGGCGTAAGAAACACCTGCTCTATAATGAATGCGATTGAAGAATTTGCGACTAAATGCTGATGGGCAATACTCTCCTCCGAGTGTAATTTTATGCCTGTCACTAAACTGATTGTCACGAAGTGCAAAGGTTGAAGCGCCCGAAACGGTTTCGAATGTGGGAAACTGCACATTTGCCCACTGCTGCAATGTATAATCAGCACCCAGCTTTAGCTTATCGTTGTGACTCCACATAACACCTACTCCAAAGGTATTAGGCAGACTTAAATCGAAACCACCCCCATAAGACGTGGTGTCCGACACGCTAGTTTGCGAGTTGGTTAATATCTTTTTCAACTCTGGATGGCCACCAATCTTATGTGCAGGACTGAAGGTTACACCCAGGGTAATATTCTCTTTAGCCGACAATTTGGCAGTATATTGTGCACCAAAATCCAGCTTAAAGGTGCGTATATCTGCCGTAAACTGTTGTGTTAGCGTATTAACACTGGCATCACTGTAGCTATTAACAAACTTACGGTCGATGTCTCCCCACATATAAGACACGTTAGCACCAACTGCTAAACCCTTAATCGGTTCCCATCCCGCACCTAAGTAAGCTTGTCTAAGTGATCCTGTACCGCTATAAGTATTGGTAAGCGTGGTATTTCCCGACGTACTAGTGAGCGTATTTGTCGACGAATAGTCGTAACCCACATTCGTAAAAGGTATCAAACCAAAGCTAAAACCTAGACGTTTACCAACCTTAAAGCCTGCCACCACATATTCTATATTGGCGTTTTTGGCGTTACGTCTCACACCATTTTCAGCGAAATTGGTGAGATGCAACGACAAACCAGCATCGAATAGAAACGTAAGCGAGTCTAGACGCGAATAAGATGCTGGGTTAAGATAGTTCACTTGATTGCCTTCATGGAAGCCTAAACCCAGCCCGTTCATGCCTCGATTAAAACCACTTGACTGCTCGGACAATGTTCCTAACCCAAACTGACTGTAGGGAGAATTAGTTCCACTCTGTGCAAAAGCCGCTAAACATGCGGTAGATGCTAAGACAATGCCAATTACTTTCTTCATTCTGAATTATATATTTATTGTGGAGCGCAAAGCCCCTTTTGTCCTTTTAAAATGCGGCGAAAAACACATCGACTTGATATGGCACACCAAATTAGGGGCAAAATTATCGAAAAAAAACGATATAATCGCATCAAATGTTCAAAAATAAGGTTATTTTTGCATCGTGAAACCAATAATATTACTTTTAAGACCGCTTTTAGTGGCTGTTGCAATCTTTGTTTTTCAACTTGCAACACTGGCTCAGA
Source organism: Hoylesella shahii (assembly GCF_937990675.1). NCBI lineage: Bacteria > Pseudomonadati > Bacteroidota > Bacteroidia > Bacteroidales > Prevotellaceae > Hoylesella > Hoylesella shahii. The sequence goes on from NZ_CALKQY010000052.1 coordinate 8,563, forward strand.
GTTCATTAAACTTAAAAGATATGGACAATGTTCGCATATCTTTGCTCACCTGCCAGCCACATGATGAGGTATATAGCATATATGGACACACCGCTATTAGATACCAAGATGCGGCGCGCGGAACCGACTTGGCCATCAACTATGGCATGTTCTCGTTTAACAAGCCCTATTTTATATTGCGCTTTGTGTTTGGACTTACCGACTACGAGATGGGCATTGAACCATTCGATGCTTTCTGTGCGCAATATGCATCGTATGGAAGTGGCGTGTACGAGCAGGAGCTTAACCTAACTCCCGAAGAGAAATTAGCCATCGTTAAGGCCATTGACACCAACTACGAGCCGCAAAATCGCGTTTACCGATACAATTACTTCTATGATAATTGCACCACACGAGCACGAGAAATGATTGTGAACCATCTGCAAGCTCGCGTGAACTATACCCCAGAAAAAAATATAGGCACATCGTATAGGCAGATTGTACACCAATGCGCAAGCCAAACGCCGTGGATTAGGTTTGGAAACGATATGCTTTTGGGGGTACAAGCCGATTTGATTATCAACCGATCGCAACGCCAATTTTTACCAGCCAACCTGATGAGAGATTTTGAGGGGGCTAGGCTAAGCAACGGAACAAACATCAAACGAAAACTGGTTTTATCGTCGGGATGGGTGGTTAAACCTGGGGTTCAAACCACAAGTTCTGCCTTTCCTTTGTCGCCCACAGCATTGATGCTGGTTCTTGCAGCCATCATTCTTAGTACAACGGCCATCGAAGCAAAACTAAACACTCGCTTCGCATGGTTTGATGCCTTGTGGCTTTTGCTCTGTGGACTGGTGGGTTTGCTGCTTTTTGTGATGATCTTTTCACAACATCCCACCGTAAGAATTAACTTCCAAATATTGTTTTTCTGCCCTTACACCTTATTATATATATATAAGGCACTGAAAAAAGACAAAGAAAAGCAATTTTTCAAGGGCATAAAAATATGGTGCATACTAATCGTTCTTTTCTTTATTGGGGGCTTTTTCCAACACTATGCCGAAGGAATCGTATTTTTGGCACTATCTTTGCTCATTAGATACTTATATTTATTGTATAGACATCATAGGGCATGAACAAGTACATAACCCTCTTTGCGTTGGCCGCACTTGCCAACATTGAATGCGAGGCACAGCCTAACACGGCCGTCCCCCGACTTGTTGTGGGCATCACTATCGACCAACTGAACAGCAACGACATGGAACACTTTGCCGCACTTTACGGCAATGGCGGTTTTAAAAAGTTGCTTAACGAAGGTGTGGTGTACGAAAATGCCCAATACGACTTTGCTCCTGTAAACCTTGCGTCGGCATCTACAGCCATCGCCACAGGCGCTTCGCCCACCGACAACGGCATAACTGCTGAACGATGGATTAGTCGCGAAACACTTCGCCCTGTGGGTTGCACCTTCGACAAGAAATTGATGGTATCGCCAAACAATGTAATGGCTTCGACCATTGGCGACGAAATGAAAATGGCTAGTAATGGAAACGCACTCGTTTTCTCGGTGGCTGCAAACCAAGATGCTGCCGTTTTGCACGGCGGACACGCTGCCGATGGGGTGTTTTGGATGGACGAATCCTCCCGAACTTGGAAAACTTCGGCCTTCTATCCTCGCAATGCGCAAACCTGGCTCGATGCTTATCTGCGCATACCTAAACAAGGAACAGCCAAGAAAAACGACAACCAAACCACCTGTCAGCTAGCTTTAGATTGCATTAACGACCACGCTATGGGGCGTGATGCCTATGCCGACCTGCTTTTTGTTACGCTTTCGGCTGGAAATGTCGCTACCGAAACAAACGCCATGCTAGCAAGAGAGGCTGCTTATAGAGAATTAGACCGCACATTAGCCGACCTGATACTAAACATCGAACAAAAGGTGGGCAAGGACAATGTGCTCTTTGTGCTAACATCCACAGGTCGTTCGCAAAGCAACATTGAAGATTACGCCAAATATAACATACCCACTGGCACGTTCTATATCAACCGAACGGCCAACCTTCTTAACATGTATCTCAATGCCATCTATGGTATTAACCGACTAGTGGATGGCGTTTTGAACAACGAAATCTACATTAACAAAACCATACTCGAGCAAAAACGCATTAATATTAGCGAAGTGTTGCGCCACGCACGCGAGTTTTTAGTGCAGATTGCAGGAGTTAAAGAGGTGTACACAGCCGACCAATTGCTGCTCGACAATAGCGTTTCCACCAAAACACGCAACGCTTTTAACCATGCCGTTAGCGGAGATATTATCGTAAAAATTACTCCAGGATGGAGAATTTATAACGAAGAGACAAAGGAAGAACAGTTGCCCAGCCTGGCCAACATGCCCTTCCCCATCATTATTTACGGAGCTGGCGTAAAACCAAAAGCCATTTCTACGCCTGTTTCCACCAATAGCATTGCGCCCACTATTGCGCGTTTTATTCGCATTAGAGCGCCGAATGCCTGTGTTGTGCCGGCTCTTCCGCTCAAATAAATCAACGATGTAGGCCAATTGTTGCTCAACATCGCATCATATAAAACAATTTATTTGTAATTTTGCAAACATTAAGGCGCAATGCCAAAAGCAGATGTGGTACAGCTCTTCGTTAGCTATCGCCTGAAATGCAAACATTTATCACACAACACAGATAATACAACGAAAATGAATTTTAATAAAATCCTCCAAGCGCTCTTCGGCAATAAGTCGTCGCGCGACATGAAACTCATCCAACCGCTTGTCGAAAAAGTGAAGGCCACTTACGATGAATTGAAGGCTCTTAGCAACGACCAGCTACGCGCCAAAACGAAAGAGATACAGGCGCAAGTGCAAAATTCGGCTAAAGAACAAAAAGAAAAGATTGCCGAACTGAAAGCGCAGATTGAAGAAACGCCCATCGACGAGCGCGAGTCGCTGTTCAATCAGATTGACAAGTTGGAGAAAGAGGCTCTCGAAGTGTACGAAGTGGCCCTCAACGAGGTGATGCCCGTGGCGTTCGGCATTATGCACGACACCGCCAGACGTTTTACCGAGAACGAAGAAATTGTGGTTACGGCTACCGATTTCGACCGCGATTTGGCCGCCACCAAAGACTTCGTGCGCATCGAAGGCGACAAAGCGATATACGCTAACCACTGGGTTGCTGGCGGAAACGAAACCAAGTGGGAAATGATTCACTACGACGTGCAAATCTTTGGCGGTATTGCTCTGCACCAAGGAAAGATTGCAGAGATGGCTACTGGTGAGGGTAAGACACTCGTGGCTACGCTTCCCGTATTCCTAAACGCGCTCACTGGCAATGGCGTACACGTGGTTACGGTGAACGACTACTTGGCTAAGCGAGACTCGGAGTGGATGGGCCCGCTCTACGAATTCCATGGATTGTCGGTGGATTGTATCGATAAACATCGCCCCAACTCGCCCGAACGTCGCAAAGCCTACCTAGCCGACATTACTTTTGGTACTAACAACGAATTTGGTTTCGACTATCTGCGCGACAATATGTCGAACTCGCCCGAAGACTTGGTGCAAAGGGCACATAATTACGCCATCGTCGACGAGGTCGACTCAGTGCTTATAGACGATGCCCGTACGCCGCTTATCATCGCAGGTCCTATCCCCAAGGGCGACGACCAGATGTTTGAAGAATATCAACCGCTGGTTGAACGCCTCGTAGATGTTCAGCGCAAGCTAGCTACGCAATACTTGGCAGAGGCTAAACAACTTATTTCTGAAGGACAGGAACAAAACGACCAAAAGAAAATGGATGAGGGTTTCCTCTCACTTTACCGCTCCTTCAAGTCGTTGCCTAAGAACAAACCGCTCATCAAATATCTCTCTGAAGAAGGTATCAAGGCAGGAATGCTTAAGACCGAAGAGATTTACATGGAGAACAACAACCGCAAAATGCCCGAAGCTGTGGCTCCTTTGTACTTTGTTGTTGATGAAAAACAAAACTCGTGCGACCTTACCGACAAGGGTACAGAATGGTTGGCCAAGCAGGTTAACGACGCCGAGCTCTTCGTTTTGCCCGACATCGCTAGCCAACTTTCGGATCTAGAAGCCAATAAAACTCTTAGCGATGAAGAAAAGGTTAATGTTAAAGACGAAATGTTGAGCTACTACGCCATCCAAAGCGAACGTGTGCACACCCTGCAACAGCTGCTTAAGGCCTACACCATGTTTAATAAGGATGACGAATATGTGGTTATTGATGGCGAAGTGAAGATTGTCGACGAACAAACGGGACGTATCATGGAGGGTCGCCGTTGGAGCGACGGACTACATCAGGCTGTAGAGGCTAAAGAACACGTGAAAGTGGAAGCCGCTACACAAACCTTTGCCACTATTACCCTGCAAAACTATTTCCGTATGTACCACAAACTCTCGGGTATGACGGGTACTGCCTCTACCGAAGCTGGAGAATTTTGGGACATCTACAAATTGGATGTGGTGGAAATTCCTACCAACCGACCCATCGCTCGCCATGATATGGACGACCGTGTGTACAAAACGGCTAGAGAGAAATACGCTGCCGTAATTGACGAAATCGACGAATTGCGCAAACAAGGACGACCTGTACTCGTTGGTACAACATCGGTTGAAATATCCGAGTTGCTTAGCAAGATGCTCAACATGCGCAAGATAGACCACGAAGTGCTTAATGCCAAGCAACACCAAAAGGAGGCTTCCATCGTGGCAAAGGCCGGACAGTCTACCAACGGACTGGGTGCTGTGACCATTGCCACCAACATGGCAGGTCGTGGTACCGATATTAAACTGTCGCCCGAAGTAAAAGCTGCTGGTGGTTTGGCCATCATCGGTACCGAAAGGCACGAAAGCCGTCGCGTAGACAGACAGTTGCGCGGACGTGCCGGCCGTCAAGGCGACCCCGGCTCTTCTGTATTCTACGTTTCGCTCGAAGACAAACTAATGCGTCTTTTCGCATCCGAGCGTATCGCAAGCATCATGGATAAACTCGGATTTAAAGAGGGCGAACGTATCGAAAGCCCTATGATCTCGAAGAGTATCGAGCGCGCACAGAAGAAAGTTGAAGAAAACAACTTCGGTGTTCGTAAGCACTTGCTTGAATACGATGACGTGATGAACAAACAACGTACGGTGATTTACGAGAAACGACGCCACGCCTTGCTGGGCGAACGCATCGGCATGGACATCACCAACGTTATCTGGGACCGCGTGATAAGCATCATCCAAAACAACGATTACGAAGGTTGCAAGGAAGCTTTCATCAAAATTTTCGCCATGGAGTGCCCCTTCACCGAAGAAGAATTCAACAGCACACCTCACGAAGAATTGCAAGAGAAGACTTTCCAAACGGCGATGAAAACCTTTAAACGCAAGACCGACAACCTGCAAAAGATGACCTACCCCACCATTAAGGATGTCTACGAACTGGAAGGCGAAAGATACGAACGCATAGTTGTGCCCATAACCGACGGCAAACGCATCGTACAGATTGTGTGCGACCTGAAAGAGGCTTACGAAACGGAAGCTAAATCGGTTATCAAGCAGTTTGAAAAGAACATCATGTTGCACATCATCGACGACTGTTGGAAGGAAAACTTGCGACAGCTTGACGAACTACGCCACAGCGTGCAAAATGCTTCGTACGAACAAAAAGACCCGCTATTGGTATTTAAACTCGAAAGTGTGAAACTGTTCGACAACATGGTTAACGAAATGAACGACCGCATAACAAGCATGCTGATGCGTGCACAACTGCACGTTGAACATCAAGTTCAAGAGGCCGCCCCCGAACTTCCACAACAACAACAGTACACGGAAACAAAAGTCGACCTCGACGAACAGGCTCAAAGAGCAGCTAGAGAGCACGACACACGCGAAAATCAAACGCAACAAAGACGCACGCCTGTGATGAAAGATCAAATGCCAAGAAGAAACGATCCTTGTCCTTGCGGTAGCGGAAAGAAATTTAAAGACTGCCACGGCAGAGGCATCGTATAACCCAATAAAGGGCTACACGTCTCTTGCCTACATATTCTCCTCCTCGCATAAATAGTTGCGGGGAGGAGAAATAATTTAATCAAATACTCAAGATGGAAGTTAACATCAATAACCTTATCAAATCTTACGGGGCTAAAACGGCTGTTTCCATCCCCGAACTGTCATTGTCTCACAACGAAGTTGTAGGACTGGTGGGTAATAACGGCTCAGGTAAAACAACACTCTTTAGATTGCTTACCGATTTGGTAAAGGCTGATGAGGGTGAGGTGAGCCTAGAAGGAGTGAACCCAGCACTAAACGAAGAATGGAAAAAACACACAGGTGTGTACATCGATGAGGGTTTCTTGATAGACTATCTCACACCCGAAGAATATTTCAACTTTATTGCTAGCATCTCTAATATCGACAACGACACCGTTCAACAAACACTTCAACAGTTTGAAAACTTCATGGGTGGTGAAATTCTTGGCCAAAAAAAGTTGATACGCGACCTCTCGGCGGGCAACAAACAAAAGGTGGGCATCATTGCTGCAATGCTTTCTCAACCACGTTTTATTATTCTCGACGAGCCTTTTAACTTTCTCGACCCAAGCAGTCAGAATGCATTAAAGGCTATACTCACTAAGTTTGGAAAACGCGAAGGCACCACAATTATCGTTTCTAGCCACAACTTGCAACACACCATCGATATTTCTAGTCGCATTATCTTACTGGAAAAGGGGTGCATTATCCACGATTTCAAAACGGTAGACTCCGCTTCAATTAGCCAACTAGAAAATTATTTCGCTGCCCAATAGTCACTATAAAATGGTCTTAACCATACTTTGTTTATCTGTATGCGTCTTCATGTAATAGTCGTGCCAATTTAAAAGAAGATACATCAACAACATTGCGGATATGCAACTAAGAAAAGAGATTGAACCCGACTTCGAAACGGTAGAGAGACACTACCCCATTGTCCTTAGAGCTATAATGCGCTATACTGAGTATTGCGATGAAAACGGGGACGAAGACTTGGTGGAATATAACAAATTGGCCAACTTTCTTCATCAGCTTACGGGGAAAGACATGGCGCAATTTAATCTTTGGGAATGGTGGGAAGAAGAAGGTGCCGAGGTTTTGGCCTTCAAAATTGTGCTACCCGAACCTCAACGCGTACACAATATCACTATGGACGAAGTGCATGAGATTGTAAAAAGACTTAAAACCGACATCTACACCTCCCCCGAAGACGGTTCGTTGAAAGAGCTTTTTAAATATCATCTAGACCATTATTATAAGTTGTTCTTGGAAAGGAACTTTAATTCGTACACCCCTAAACTCTTTCAAAGGAACATAAACGATAAAGGTGAATACTTTGAATATACTGTAGCCGAAATTGTTCAAATACTTTGGAGATAGTAACTGCATGCTGCAAGGCTAAAACTGCCCACTTCGGCCACTCCGCAGAATATGTTCTATCCAAAATAAGCCTTCTCAAATACTGAGCATCACTAAGTCTCGTCAACCTAGCATTGCAACTTTAAAAGGTGTATTAGTGGGGCAATCTAAAATTAATGGACACTAATCCAAACTTTTCCAGTTAAACAATGCTTGGTAACCAACTATTAGCAACAGTTTAATAGTGTTTGTTAACCAAGTATGCATTGTAAAATATTTGCACTAAAATTTAACATTATGAGTGCCATCGCTGCAAAAATCCCGAGCCTAGGACGATTTTTTGCGCGTAATTCAAAAGTTATAACAGTCTGATACATTATAAGTTATAACATTATTAGGCAAAAACACCCATTTTACTCACAACTAAAAGGATATTTATACACTTTTTACGCCGGCCAACCACTCCTCTACCATTATTTATTTGTTGTTCGTATTTCATCGAAAAATCACGTTTATTAACCACTCTATTTGCTGTTTAGACCATAAAACATCGTCAAGAGCGTGTATTTTGCATCAAATTGACCTGCGTTTTGCAGCAAATAGCGTTGCGTTTTGGTGCTAAACGCAGTGTGTTTTGGTGCTAAACGCGATGTGTTTTGATGCATATTACCGCCAGTTTTGCTGCATACATTCAGCCAACCAGCAAGAAATATTCATACTATTTCATGATTTTGAGGGTGAAAAGTGCGCGATAATTTTTGGGAAAGAGAAAGACAAAGTCATAAGAGATTGCAAAAAACGGCTCAAAATTCACATCAGAACGAAGTACAAGATTCTTATTTTCCATACTATTTATGGCCATTTTTACTCCTTTTTCGTCTAGAAGGAGGAGTTAAGACAAGTGCATTTTGTAAATTATAATTACTTATTTAACAAATCAGAATAATGCACTCAGATGCCACAAAAAGAGATATTTGGCATTTGTTTAGAGAACCCCCAGCGCGCTAACACACTGTTTAGCAGAAACTAGTTCATATAATTTTGCTAAATGATATGTGTTGAATCGCTATTATATTATTGGAGTTCTCGTGCCGTTTTGGCCCAAATTGGAATAATAGCACTCTCCCCTTCCATCCTCCACGCCAATTCTTATTTACAAGAATTTAGAAAATAACACTCAAAAGCATAGACAAAACATAAAAGAAAATGCGATTGGGAAGATTGCATTCCAGGCAAAAACACCCTTATATGCCGCACCAGAACGGCATCAATCTCAATATTTAACACAAAGAAAAGCAACATATAACCCTTAAACAATCATCAATAATAGGTAAAACAAAAGGCTAACTCACAGCACCACAATACCCATTTATAGGTATTTTAAAAAAGGATAACACCCCAATTACGAACCTTCAAATAGAAAAGTTATAACTTTGTGTAAATGTAAACACATAACAAAGATAAAACTAAATGAGATTATCGGAACTAAAGACGGGAGAAAAGGCCGTTGTGGTGAAAGTTTTGGGCCACGGCGGTTTTAGAAAACGTATTGTTGAAATGGGCTTTATTAAGGGCAAAACCGTGGAGGTATTGCTCAACGCTCCTCTGCAAGACCCCGTGAAATACAAAATTTTGGGTTACGAAATATCGTTACGTCGCGACGAAGCGCAAATGATTGAGGTGGTGTCTGAAGAGGAGGCAAAAAGCATTGATAATCACAATACCGATGCTCAAGAGCTGGATTACACCCCATCGCTTAATACTGAAGCTGAATATATGCCCGCCAAAACGGGTGATGAAGCGACAAACAGCGAAGAAAAGATGCAGAAGGTGGCACGACAAAAACGTCGTATCATTAACGTGGCGTTAGTGGGTAACCCCAATTGCGGTAAGACTTCGTTGTTTAATTTTGCATCGGGCGCACACGAAAAAGTGGGAAACTACTCGGGTGTTACTGTTGATGCCAAAGAAGGTGTTGCGCATTTCGAAGGTTATGAATTTCACTTGGTAGATCTACCTGGCACCTATTCGCTGTCGGCTTATAGTCCCGAAGAGCTGTATGTGCGCAAACAAATCATCGAAAAAACACCCGACGTGGTGATAAACGTGCTCGATGCCAGCAATCTAGAACGTAATCTCTACCTCACCACACAGTTGGTTGACATGAATTTGCGCATGGTGTGTGCCTTAAATATGTACGACGAGTTTGAGAAACGTGGAGACAGCGTGGACCTGGAGGCACTGGGAAAACAGTTTGGCGTGCCCATGATACCCACTGTTTTTAAAACGGGACGAGGAGTGCAATTGCTTTTTCACATCATCATCAACATGTACGAGGGTGTTGACTTCCTGGATAAGGATGGTAACATCAACCCCGAAGTGGCTGCCGAACTACAAAAATGGCACGAAAACTATCAGGGAGATGTGTCCGAAGAGCATCAAGAAGACTTTGCCACTGCCGATGCGCGACCACATAACAAGGTGTCGAGGCACATACACATCAACCATGGGCCACGGCTCGAACTATGTATCAACCGACTGAAATTGCTAATTGAGCAGAACCCAGAGGTGAGACACAAGTTTCATACCCGATACTTGGCCATCAAACTTCTTGAGAACGATGCCGACACCGAACGCGAAGTGGCGCAATTAAGCAATATCAAAACGATATTAGAAACGCGCGAAAACGAAGTTCAAAGCATACAAAAGCAATTAAATCAAGATTGCGAAACGGCTATTATGGATGCCAAATATGCCTTTATACATGGCGTTTTGGCCAAAGCCAACTACAAAGAGGGCAAAGAAAACGACACCTATAAACTTACACATAAACTGGATGCCATCATCACCCATAAGTTTTGGGGCTTCCCCATCTTCTTTTTCTTGCTTTATGTGATGTTTCAAGTGACGTTTACCGTGGGCCAATATCCAATGGATTGGATAGATCAAAGCGTTAATTGGTTAGGAGAATGGGTAAACAGCAACTTTGCCGATGGCGCTGTTAAAGACCTCCTGGTTGAAGGAATTATTGCTGGTGTGGGCGCAGTTGTGGTGTTTTTGCCACAAATTCTTATCCTTTACTTTTTCATCTCGTTCATGGAAGACAGTGGCTACATGGCTCGCGCAGCCTTTATCATGGACAAACTGATGCATAAGATGGGCTTACATGGCAAGTCGTTTATTCCTCTCATCATGGGTTTTGGGTGCAACGTGCCTGCAGTGATGGCCACACGCACCATTGAAAGCCGACGCAGCCGCCTGATTACAATGCTTATCTTGCCCATGATGAGCTGTTCGGCTCGTCTACCCATATACATCATGATAACGGGAACATTCTTTGCGCTGAAATATCGCTCGGCCATTATGATTTCGCTTTATGTAGTGGGCATACTCATGGCCGTGATAATGAGCAAAATTTTCAGTAAATTTTTGGTCAAAGGCGAAGACACACCCTTCGTAATGGAACTTCCTCCCTATCGCTTTCCAACGAAAAAAGCCATCGCACGCCATACCTGGGAGAAGGGAAAACAATATTTACAAAAAATGGGTGGCATCATCTTGGTGGCCAGTATCATTGTTTGGGCCTTGGGCTATTTCCCCCATAACGAAGCACTAAACAAACAACAGCAGCAAGAGCATAGCATTATAGGACGCGTAGGAAAAACCATCGAGCCATTGTTTAGGGTTCAAGGGTTCGACTGGAAACTGGATGTGAGTTTGCTGGCAGGCGTGGGCGCTAAAGAGATTGTGGCCTCTACCATGGGCGTGCTCTATGCCGATGACAACAGTTTTGGTGACGATGACAGTTTCAGTGACGACACCGAAAAATACACACGCCTGAGAAAACAAATGATAACCGACGGCATTTCGCCCATTTCGGCCTATGCATACCTCATTTTTGTGCTACTCTACTTTCCCTGTATTGCCACAGTTGCCGCCATTCGCAACGAAAGTGGTTCGTGGCGTTGGGCCTTGTTCGCAGCAGCATATACCACACTGCTAGCTTGGGTGGCAAGCGCCTTAGTTTATCAAGTGGGCAGTTTAATAGTGGGAAGCTAACCAGCATGCCATCCCAGAGATTATTCAAACAAAATGTCAACCAACAATAGAAACGCCATCGGCCACCACACAAACAAGTAGCCGATAGCGTTTCTTCATGTAAAAAAGCAAAACCAAACCTTGAACCCATCAAGAAGAAATGCAAAAAGACACACAAAACCTGCTAATAAACATTGATAACACCCAAAATACCCACACTTTGCAATATGGAGATAGCATTTTTTGAAGAAAACATGTAATCATTTTCATATTTATTATTACCTTTGCACCATATTTGGCTGAATACAAACAATTATATAATAACGTTATATGTCTTTTATTTTATTTATTACCGTTCTGATAACGGCTGTCCTTTTGGTAGTGGCTGCATACGCTATAGCCAAGGCATTAGGGCCTAGGTCGTACAATGCGGTTAAGGGTGAACCCTTCGAAAGTGGTATCCCGACGCGCGGTTCCTCGTGGATTCCCGTGCATATCGGTTACTATCTTTTCGCCATCCTTTTCCTGATGTTCGACGTAGAAACTGTGTTCTTGTACCCATGGGCAGTAGTTGTCAAGCAGTTTGGAGCCATGGCTCTGGCTAGCATTGGGTTCTTTTTAGTGGTACTTGTATTTGGCCTGGCCTATGCCTGGCGGAAAGGAGCATTGGAATGGAAGTAAAACAACCCCATATCAAGAGTATTCCTTACGCGGAATTTAAAGACAACGACACGCTCGAACAAATAATGAAAGAGCTGAACGAAGGCGGTGTAAACGTTGTTGTTGGCTCGTTAGACCAAGCCATCAACTGGGGACGCAGCAATTCGTTGTGGTCGCTAACCTTTGCAACAAGCTGTTGCGGCATCGAGTTCATGTCGGTGGGCTGTGCTCGCTACGACTTCGCTCGCTTTGGATTTGAAGTAACACGTAACTCACCACGTCAAGCCGACCTCATCATGTGCGCTGGCACCATCACCAACAAGATGGCGCCCGTTATGAGACGCCTTTACGATGAAATGGCCGACCCAAAATACGTTATCGCCGTTGGCGGATGCGCCATCAGCGGAGGCCCATTTAAGTCGAGCTACCACGTTGTACGCGGTATAGAGGAGATTGTTCCCGTAGACGTTTTCATTCCTGGATGCCCTCCCAGACCAGAAGCTATCCTCTACGGAATGATGCAGCTGCAACGCAAAGTGAAGGTGGAAAAATTCTTTGGTGGTGCTAACCGCAAAGAAAAGAAACCCATTGTTATCACAGATGTACCAAAGGATTTCGATAAAGACAAGGAATGAGACGCTATTATGAAACTAAATAACATTGTACTAAACGCGAACGATTTTGCCAACGAGATGGCAAAATTAAGAAATGAAAAACATTTCGACTTCCTCGTTACCATCGTTGGTGAAGACTTTGGGGAAGAAGGGTTCGGGTGTATCTATATTTTGGAGAACACTCAAACCTATGAACGCATCTCGGTTAAAGTCGTTGCTGCCGACCGCAACAACCCATTCCTGTCATCGGTAACCCATCTTTGGAAGGCTGCCGACTTGATGGAACGAGAAGTTTACGATTTCTTCGGCATTAAGTTCGTGGGCCATCCCGACATGAGAAGGCTATACCTGCGTAGCGATTTCAAAGGATACCCTCTGAGAAAAGACTACGACATGGATCCCGAGAAGAACAAACCTAACATGTTTGACGACCCAGAACCAGACTACACCTTGCAATATAGCCTTGACAAGGATGGTAACCTGGTGGAAAATCGACATAAATTGTTTGGAGAAGACGACTATGTGGTGAACATCGGACCACAGCACCCTGCCACACATGGTGTGTTGCGCCTACAAACAATACTAGATGGTGAGGTAATCAGAAAGATTTACCCACACCTGGGATACATTCACCGCGGTGTTGAGAAAATTTCGGAAAGTTATACTTATCCACAAACGCTGGCTTTTACCGACCGCTTGGACTATCTTAGTGCAACAATGAACCGCCATGCACTGGTGGGCGTGATTGAAGAGGCCATGGAAGTGGAACTAACCGACCGCATTAAGTATATCCGTACCATCATGGACGAGTTGCAACGCCTTAACTCGCACCTGCTGTTCTATAGCTGTTGTGCGCAAGACGTTGGCGCATTGACAGCCTTTATTTATGGAATGCGCGACCGCGAACAGGTTATCAATGTGATGGAAGAGACCACTGGTGGACGACTTATCCAAAACTATTATCGCATTGGTGGTTGCCAAGCCGACATCGACCCCAACTTTGTGCAAAACGTGAAGAAACTTTGCGCCTACATGAAGCCGATGTTCAAAGAATATCAAGATGTATTCACAGGCAACGTTATCATGGAAAACCGCTTCAAAAACGTGGGAGTACTATCGCGCGAAGACGCAATCAGCTATGGATGTACAGGCGGCACAGGCCGTGCAACAGGCTGGAAAAACGATGTTCGTAAACACCACAGCTACGGTGTGTACGACAAGATCGACTTTAAAGAGATTACCTACGAGAACGGTGACAGCTACGACCGCTACATGGTGCGCATGAAGGAAATGGAACAGAGCGTTCATATCATGGAAACGCTTATCGACAACATACCCGAAGGCGACTTCTATATCAAGCAGAAGCCCATTATCAAAGTGCCCGAAGGCCAATGGTACTTCTCTTGCGAAGGCTCGCGCGGAGAGATTGGCGTGTTCCTAGACAGCAAAGGCGACAAGAGTCCCTATCGTTTGAAGTTCCGCCCCATGGGTCTTCCTTTGGTTTCGGCCTTGGATACCATGCTTAAAGGCGAGAAGATAGCCGACCTTATCGCTGTCGGCGCATCATTAGATTATGTTATACCCGATATTGACAGATAATTATGTTTGACTTTTCAATCGTAACAACGTGGTTTGACAGTCTGCTGCGAGACACTTGCGGACTGAGTAGCTTTTGGGCAATACTCATCGAATGTGTGCTCGTGGGTGTATTTATACTGGCAGCCTACGCCATATTGGCAATCTTGCTCATATTTATGGAACGTAAGGTGTGTGCGGCTTTCCAATGTCGTCTCGGTCCGATGCGTGTTGGACCGTGGGGAATTTTCCAAGTTATCGCCGACGTTCTCAAGATGCTTATCAAAGAAATCTTTGCTGTAGACAAGGCCGACAAGTTGCTTTACGCCATCGCACCTATATTGGTGTTGGTGGGTTCGGTAGGTGCTTTCTCGTTCATGCCTTGGAACAACGGCGCTACAATCCTAGATTTCAACGTTGGTATCTTCCTCATGACAGCTATTTCAAGTATCGGTGTCATCGGTATATTCATCGCTGGATGGAGTTCGAACAACAAGTATAGCGTTATTTCGGCCATGCGTGGCGCAGTGCAGATGATTTCTTACGAGATGTCATTGGGTCTTTGCCTCATCACTGCCGTGATTCTTACAGGCACAATGCAGGTTAGCGGCATTGTTGAAGCACAGAGCGGCCCCTTCGGTTGGCTCATATTCCAAGGCCATATCCCAGCAATCATCGCCTTCTTGGTGTTCCTCGTTACAGGTAATGCCGAAGCAAACCGCGGTCCGTTCGACTTAGCCGAGGCAGAAAGCGAACTTACTGCAGGTTATCACACCGAATATTCAGGTATGGGCTTTGGATTCTTCTACTTGGCCGAATACCTCAATCTCTTCATTGTTGCTGGTGTTGCCTCCATGGTTTTTCTTGGTGGCTGGATGCCAATCCACATTGGTGTAGAGGGATTTGATAAGGTGATGGATTATATTCCAGGCATCGTGTGGTTCATTGGTAAAGCATTTGCTTTGGTTTGGGTATTGATGTGGATACGTTGGACCTTCCCACGTCTGCGCATCGACCAAATTTTGAAGCTTGAATGGAAATACCTGATGCCCCTGTCCTTACTCAACCTGGTGCTCATGACTATAATTGTGGCCTTTGGTTGGTACATTAAATAACGAAAACGACATGGAAGATAATAATAAATCATATTTTGGTGGTATACGAGATGGCATCAAATCGCTAGCCACTGGCTTACGTGTTACGTTGCGCGAATACTTCACGCCCAAGGTAACGGAGCAATACCCCGAAAACAGAAAGACCACTTTGCACGTGGCAAAACGCTCGCGCGGTAGGCTCGTTATGAAGCGCGACGAGAACGATGTGGTAAAATGTGTGGCTTGCTTGATGTGCGAAAAGGCTTGTCCTAATGGCACAATACGCATCGTTTCTGAAATGGTGACCAACGAGGAAGGCAAGAAGAAACGTCAACTTGTGAAGTACGACTACGACTTGGGCGACTGCATGTTCTGTGAACTATGCACCAACGCCTGCAACTTCGATGCCATCGAGTTCACCAACGACTTTGAAAATGCCGTATTCAACCGCGACAAACTGGTGCTCGAACTAGACAAAGAACACTACCAAAGCTCTTTGCCTAACATCATCGACGGCGGTGCGGAAAGCGAAATCGGAACTTTCAACACAAAAACAAAATAATAGGAGTAGACAACTATATGGCAAATATCATCATGTTTTGCATCTTGGCCGTTATTATCATTGGTTCGGCCATCGTATGCGTATTCACAAAGAGAATTATGCGGGCGGCTACTTTCTTGCTGTTCGTGCTCTTTGGCGTAGCAGGTGTTTACTTCCTGTTAGACTACACATTCTTAGGAACAGCGCAAATAGCTATCTATGCTGGTGGATTGACGATGCTTTACATCTTCGCGATCCAACTGGTATCGAAGCGCACATTGCAAGGTTTGCAAGAAAGACAACGCGGAAAAACCGTTGTTGCTGGCGCATTGGTAGCCCTTCTTGGACTGGTTACCGTTGGTTTGGTGCTGCTTAAGAACGAATTTATAGACATGTCGGCCAGCATGGTCGACGCCGAAGTACCCATGTCGGTTATCGGAGAGAAACTCGTTGGTGCAGGCAAGTATCAGTATGTGTTGCCTTTCGAGTTTATTTCTGTATTCCTCTTGGCTTGTATTATCGGTGGAATTATGATTGCAAGAAAGGAGGATAAGAAATGATACCTGTAGAATTATTATTGGGACTGAGCACTGTGCTCTTCTTTATCGGCTTTTTCGGATTTGTTACACGTCGCAACCTTATCGCGATGCTCATCTCCATCGAGCTGGTACTCAATTCGGTTGACATCAACTTTGCTGTTTTCAACCGCATACTCCACCCTGGAGAACTCGAAGGTTTCTACTTTTCCTTGTTCTCTATTGGCATCAATGCTGCCGAAACAGCTGTTGCCATCGCTATCATCCTTAACGTTTACCGCAGGTTCCACAGTGATCAGGTGAACAGTATTGAAAACATGAAACTATAAAAAACAATGGAATACAATTTTGTATTTTTAATACTACTTCTGCCTGCACTGTCGTTCCTCGTCTTAGGACTAGCAGGTATGAAGATGCCGCATAAGGTGGCGGGTGCCATTGGTACGGTGGTTTTGGGCACTATCTTCTGCCTTTCCATCTACACGGCATACGAATACTTCATCGGACAAGGTCGCGGTGCCGACGGTTTATATCCGCACGTCACAGCATTTAACCTCACTTGGTTGAAGTTCTCCGAACTTCTCACCTTTAACTTGGGCTTCCGTCTCTCGCCTATTTCGGTGATGATGCTAGTGGTTATCACCACTGTGAGCCTTATGGTGCACATCTACTCGTTTGGTTATATGCACGGCGAAAAGGGTTTCCAGCGTTATTACGCTTACCTATCGCTCTTCACCATGTCGATGTTGGGCCTTGTAGTGGCCACAAACATTTTCCAAATGTATCTTTTTTGGGAACTTGTGGGCGTGTCGTCTTACCTTCTAATTGGCTTCTACTATCCCCAAGGGGCTGCCGTTGCCGCATCTAAGAAGGCTTTTATCGTTACACGTTTCGCCGACTTGTTCTTCCTCATCGGTATTTTGATTTACAGTTTCTACGTTGGAACATTCAATTACGACCTCCACGCTATGCCCACACTTCACGAGCAAGTGGCTGGAGCTGCTGTAATGTTGCCCGTTGCGCTGTTCTTCATGTTCATTGGTGGTGCTGGTAAGAGTGCTATGTTCCCCTTGCACATTTGGCTGCCCGACGCAATGGAAGGTCCAACGCCAGTATCTGCACTTATCCATGCCGCCACAATGGTTGTTGCAGGTGTGTTCCTCGTGGCTAGTCTCTTCCCCATCTTTGTGGAATTTGCCCCCGAACAACTGCATTGGATAGCTTACATCGCAGCTTTCACGGCCTTCTATGCCGCCGCTGTGGCTTGTGTTCAAAGCGACATCAAGCGCGTTTTGGCTTTCTCTACCATCTCGCAGATTGGATTTATGCTCGTGGCTTTGGGTGTTTGCTTACCCGATCCGCACACTGGAGCTGTTGCCATGACTGAAGAGTACGCAGATGTGCAAGGACTTGGTTACATGGCTGGTATGTTCCACCTCTTCACTCACGCCATGTTCAAAGCTTGTCTCTTCCTAGGTGCAGGCTGTATCATACATGCCGTACACTCAAATGAGAAAGAATACATGGGCGGGCTACGTAAATACATGCCTATCACCCATATCACATTCCTCATTTCGTGTCTCGCCATCGCTGGTATCCCCCCATTCTCAGGATTCTTCTCGAAAGATGAGATACTAGTTGCTTGCTACAATTTCAGTCCTGTAATGGGCGCTGTAATGAGTGGCATTGCTATGATGACGGCTTTCTACATGTTCCGACTCTATTATGTGATATTCTGGGGCAAGAGCTACTACGAAACGCACATCAACGAAGGAGCGCATAAGCCCCACGAGGCACCGCTCACGATGACGTTCCCCTTAATATTCTTGTCTATCATTACAATTACCTGTGGCTTCTTGCCATTCGGCGAGCTTATTTCGGCCAACGGTATAGGTTTCCATACCCATATCAACTGGACCGTTGCAGGCACCAGTGTGGCCTTAGCTATTATCGGTATCGTAGCAGCAACGCTTATGTACAAGAATGAGGAAACACCAGTAGCCGACAAGTTGGCTAAGACCTTCCCCACACTTCACCGTGCAGCCTACAAGCGTTTCTATATGGACGAGGTTTGGCAATACGTAACGCACCGCATCATCTTCCGCCTAATATCAAAACCCATTGCGTGGTTCGACCGCCATGTTATCGATGGAACATTCGACTTCCTGGCTTGGGGTTCGAACGAAGCAGGCGAAAGCATACGCCCATGGCAAAGCGGCGACGTGCGCCATTACGCCATCTGGTTCCTTTCGGGAGCCGTTGCACTTACCTTGGTTTTGCTATACATGTTATAATATGAGGTAACAACCAGATAAAAGAAAAACAAAATGAGTATATTAACATTATTCGTAGTAATCCCCGTACTGATGTTGCTGGGCCTTTGGCTCTCTCGCAGCCTCAATCAAGTGCGTGGTGTGATGGTTGTCGGCTCTACGTGCCTGCTGGCACTGTCGGTTTGGCTCACCTTCGCTTTCCTTCAAATGCGCGATGCGGGCAACACCGATGCCATGCTGTTTCAATACACTGTGGATTGGTTTAAACCCCTTCACATAGCCTACGCCATAGGTGTAGATGGCATCTCAGTGGTAATGTTGCTCTTGTCGAGCATCATTGTGTTCACCGGAACCTTCGCATCATGGCAACTAAAGCCCCTAACAAAAGAATATTTCCTTTGGTTCACCCTGCTTAGCATTGGTGTTTATGGTTTCTTTATTTCGATAGACCTCTTCACTATGTTCATGTTCTACGAGGTGGCGCTAATCCCCATGTACCTGCTTATTGGCGTTTGGGGTAGTGGCAAAAAGGAATATTCGGCCATGAAGCTTACACTTATGCTCATGGGTGGTTCGGCTTTGCTTATCATTGGCATCATTGGCATCTACTTCTTTAGTGGTGGTACCACGATGAACATCCTCGAATTGCAAGCCCTGCACAATATTCCCGAGAGCGTACAAAAGGTACTTTTCCCCTTTGTATTTATTGGTTTCGGTGTGCTTGGCGCGCTTTTCCCCTTCCATACATGGTCTCCCGACGGTCACGCATCGGCCCCAACGGCTGTATCAATGCTCCATGCTGGCGTACTAATGAAGCTAGGAGGCTATGGCTGTTTCCGCATTGCCATCGTGCTTTTACCCGAAGCAGCTCATCAGCTTTCATGGATATTCATCATTCTCACCACAATCTCGGTGGTTTATGGTGCGTTCTCAGCTTGCGTTCAAACCGACTTGAAGTACATTAACGCCTACTCTTCTGTGTCGCACTGTGGATTGGTGCTCTTCGCATTACTCATGATGACACAGACGTCTTGCACGGGTGCTGTGCTTCAGATGCTCTCTCACGGCTTGATGACGGCCCTATTCTTTGCCCTCATCGGTATGATTTATGGTCGAACCCACACACGCGACATTCGTCAACTGGGTGGTTTAATGAAGATTATGCCTTTCCTTAGTGTGGGTTATGTCATTGCTGGTTTGGCCAACTTGGGTCTTCCAGGCTTCTCGGGTTTCGTTGCAGAAATGACCATCTTCGTTGGTTCGTTCCAAAACAACGACGTATTCCATCGCTCTGCCACTATCATTGCCTGTACGGCAATCGTTACTACAGCAGTCTACATCTTACGTGTTGTGGGCAAAATTCTCTATGGCAAGGTTGCCGATCCTCATTTCGAGGAACTCACCGACGCCACTTGGGATGAGCGTTTTGCCGTTGGCTGTCTCATCTTCTGTGTTGCCGGACTTGGTATTGCTCCGCTTTGGGCGAGCAACATCATCAGCGACACGTTGGGCCCAATTATCGAACACATCAACAATGTAACCGCAATAGCATCACTTTAAACGCTTCCTACAATGAATTTAGATTATAGTCAGTTTTTCCATATGATGCCCGAGGTTACCTTGATGGCTTTGTTGGTGATTGTCTTCATCGTAGATTTCGTCACTGCTCACAAGGCTCCCATCGTGTTAACCGACGAAAAGACGGCTCCTTCACCACGCCCCTGGTTCAACCCTCTGGTGTGTATCTTCATGCTTGCTCACATTCTTGTGAACATTTGTCCCACCGAGTCGGCTTCGGTATTTGGTGAAATGTATGTCACTTCGCCCATGATTGGCGTGGTTAAAACCATCCTAGCCTTTGGTACACTCATTGTTTTCATACAAGCACGTACGTGGCTTTCGCGTCCCGATAGCACATTTAAAGAAGGTGAGTTCTACATGCTCATCATTTCTACGCTTCTTGGCATGAACATGATGGTTAGTGCCAACCACTTCTTGCTCTTCTTCTTAGGGCTCGAAATGGCTTCTGTGCCCATGGCTTGCTTAGTGGCATTCGACAAATACCGCCACAATTCGGCTGAAGCAGGTGCCAAATTCATCCTCACCGCAACCTTTTCTAGCGGTGTGATGCTCTATGGACTCACCTTCATCTATGCCGACGCTGGTTCGCTTTACTTCAACGAGGTGGCAAAAAACCTATCGGCAACGCCCATGACATTGATGGGTATGGTGTTCTTCTTTAGCGGATTGGGATTTAAGATTTCGCTTGTACCTTTCCACTTCTGGACTGCCGACACCTATCAAGGGGCACCAACCACCATCACAGGTTATCTGTCTGTAGTGTCAAAGGGTGCTGCAGCCTTTACGCTCTGCACCATCCTGATGCACGTTTTCGGTGCGCTTTTGCAGCAATGGCAATACCTTTTGGGCATCGTCATTGTGTTGAGTATCACCATTGCCAACCTCTTCGCCATTCGCCAAACCGAATTGAAGCGTTTCATGGCCTTCAGTTCTATTTCGCAAGCAGGATATATCATGCTGGCAGTGATGGGTAATTCGGGCATGGGTGTAACCGCTCTCACCTATTACATATTGGTGTATGTGGTGGCCAACATGAGTGTTTTCACCATTATCAGTGCCATCGAAGAGCGCAACAACGGCGTAACAGACATGGATGCATACAACGGGCTCTACTCCACCAACCCCAAGTTAGCCTTCCTCATGACGTTGGCCCTCTTCTCGCTTGGTGGCATTCCTCCCTTTGCAGGTATGTTTAGCAAGTTCTTCGTATTTATGGCCGCTCTCGAACAGGGCAGTGCTTGGGCTTATTTAATTGTGTTCATCGCCTTGATCAACACCGTTATCAGCCTTTACTACTACTTGCTCATCGTTAAGGCGATGTACATCAACAAGAGCGAAAACCCGTTGCCAGCCTTCAAAAGCGACTGTAACACGCGCTTGGCCTTAGCCATCTGCACCATAGGCGTTGCACTCTTCGGCGTTTGCAGCTACGTGTACGACTGGATTTTCGCCGCCCTGTAACCCTCACGAACCATCTTGCCCACGAGGATAAAACACTTATTTCCCAAGGGCACACAAGTAATAAAGCCCCGAAAGCGTTATGCTTTCGGGGCTTTTTCTCGTTAAACGCGGGCATTACTAGATAACACATGCCCATCCACAACTCCTAATGCGCAATGGCACTGCACTTCGTCAACACTTAATTTGCATCTCACACCAACCCACAAGTTCTTTAACATAAGGCAATACCGATTGCCCTAATGGCGATAAGCGATACACACCGCTTGAATGCTCAAGAAGATGGTCTTCCATCAAGATACGAACGGCAGATACAACCTGTTGATACTTCATCCCTACTATCCCCCAACAAAGTTGCTCCATTGAAGCCGACACGCGCTCGTCTAGAACAAGTATCACCCATAAAGCATCTAATCCGCAAAGCCTTGAAAGGACATTGCGGATTGGACATGTAGGAAATTGCGGGTCGATTACCATGTTAGCTTATCGCCAAGTATCACACCATCCCCAGCAGGAGAATCGTTTTCGCCAAAGCTATCGGCCTTGTATTGTATGCAAAGCATCAGCATCTCGCCCTCACCAGTGTTCTTTAAGGCGCGCTTACCCGCTGGAGCAACTCGTACGATGCTACCTTCCGACACGGGGAACACCTCGCCATCAACCTGATACTCGCCCGCGCCTTTAAGGATAAAGTACAGTTCTTCGTGGGTTTTATGCGTATGAAGAAAACCACTATCCTGACCAGGAACCAGCGTTTGGAACGACACTTCGCTACCTGTTGCTTGCAATGCCTGGCCCACAAACACCTTTCCAGGTATTTCAATGTCGCCCAAAGGCAGTACATAATCCTTCACTTCGCTTAACTTACCGATATTCACAGCTGTGAAATTCTTACCTTCTGTTGTTGTCTTTACAGTCTTCATAATCTTTATTGTATAATTAATTTTGTGTTTAATCGTCATTGTTCTGACGATGCAAAGGTATTCACAATCAATGGTTCGCACAAGTAGGCACAATAAGGTGAGCCAGTTACCTTAGAGTAAGTAATGCTGAGAGCAAGTGAGTTGCGCCTTTAAGTTTTAGCACTGTTTAACAATAAACAGACAAGCATTGCAAAGGATAATAGTTACTTTTGTGCAGTAAAGCAACTTAAAAACCCTATTAAAATGAACAGAACAGAAGTACGTGACGCCCTTTATCCCGATTGCCCCATCCGAAATATACTATCGCGAGTGGGTGATAAGTGGTCGATGTTGGTGCTTTTCACCTTAGAAACAAATGGAAACTTGCGTTTCAAGGAGTTGCAACGCAACATTCCAGACATATCTCAAAAGATGCTCACGGCTACTTTAAAGATGCTCGAAGGCGATGCACTTATTACCCGCGTTGCTTTTCCCGAAGTTCCGCCACGCGTAGAGTACTCGTTATCTGCCAAAGGCAAGAGCCTACTTCCACATATTAGCAATCTACTTGCGTGGGCAACCGAACACATGGGCGAAATTATTGAGTCGCGCCAACGTTACCTACTAAAGTAAGAAGGGCATTTTAAGGGGAAAAGGCGAGAAAAAAATGATTACGCCATCATCCTTTTAAATCTTTTTCTCGTCAACTTGTAATCTTTAGCGGACAGTAATAATTCTAAAAGTCGCAACCACCGAAAACCAACATCAGACTTTAACTTGTTTTCCAAAGCTGCATGTAAGCACAATAGCATACATCAACTTTCACTACACATAAAAAACAGTGTACAAAGGTGTTTGTACTCACACTACAACCCACTCGTAGTGACACTACAAACCACTTGTAGCCGCATTTCATGCTTGTTGGCACACAGCAGCTTCTTTACACAATATTTGTTTTTTACGTCTATCATGCAATTTAGCATAAACCTACTGCAACCTAGTTGAATGTGCACATTAACTCCTATTATCGAAGTTTTTTACTTAAAATAGATGCAACAAAAAGGATTGAAATCCAAACGAGGTTTTAACCCCAAACTTTTATATATAGAAAACGTTTTTCCAAGCAGAAAAAATTCCATTATTTGTATTGCCGATTTGGAGAAAAAATTCTAACTTTGTAATATATTATCTTACTAAATATTTAGTAAGCCTTATGTAATATTTATAACGAACCTAATTATCAACAGAAAGGAACTATTATGAGTACAAAAAGTTTTTTACTTCTATCGTTGGTGATAGTCTTTTCTATTAGTTTGAGTGCTTGTCAGGATGCAGAGACAGAGGTTTCAAAAAATCCTCTTCCTGAAGAAACTACTCAATTGCATGCCATTTCTACCGATAAGGCATTATCTAACCTAGACAACTTCCTTATGGATGGCTCAACAAGAGGGGGGACTCTCACCCAAAGATTGTTAGTGTAATTCCAATGAAAATGGATGAGGTCACTACACGGGTGGCCACCTCTAATGCGAACAACATTTTATATGTTGCAAATTTCGCAGACAACAAAGGCTTTGCTATTTTAGCAGGAGACGATAGAATTCAAGAAAAGGTGATAGCTGTGGCTGATAAAAGTAATCTAACGAAAGAAGACGTTGATGCCGTAGCTTCCTTCTTTAAGAACAATGAGAATTACATAAACAAGGTCTATCCCACCACTGGCGACGGACTCTTTACAGTAAAAGATTATCCTGATGAGTCTTTTCTTAATCCGAACACTTTTTCCACCTATGACGCTTCAATGGATGATAATTGGGTTGGAAACTTTCGTGAGGAAGACAATCAGTCTGTTACTAGAGCAGGTCGTCCCGAGGATGATAGTAGGAAATCAATTCTAACATATTGTGCATATTATGCTAGAGACGAAGTACATAATGGGAATGGTAGTGGTTCAGACCCAAATGATTCATACACTAGAAACACTACAATCTCTGATTGGAAAGACATTAAACAAACCAATAATATCTTAAGTGCGTATGATCATTGGGATCAAGACTATCCTTTTAACGACTTATATCCTAATAGACGGAAATTCCTCATCTTTGGAAAAAAGAGAAAAGCACCTGCTGGATGTTTCCCCTTATCGTTAGCAAAAATAATGACCCATTTTAGGCAGCCAGCTAGTTTCTCGTACAATGGCTATGTAGTTGATTGGGGTGCAATGAACAATCCTTACTCAGCATCAGGTCGGGTATCTGCAGCAGTTTTACTAAAAGGCATTTCTGAATGGTGTGGTTCTATGTATTTCTACGCAGGAACTTTTACTTTCCCATCAAAGGCTTCTTCTTTTTTAAAAGATATGGGATATAATGATGTACACAGATGTAACTATAGCTACGATAGGGTTTCGTCGATGATAGATAATGGTCGCCCAGTGATTATTTATGCTATACCTGGCATTAGGGTTTGGAACAGCCATGCCTGGATTATTGACGGCTATAAAATAAAATCAAGGCAAAAGGAGACAAAACTATATAAAAATGGAAAACTAATTGATAGCAGTACAACTACCGAAACATGCCGTATGGTACATTGCGATTTCGGCTGGGGTGGTCCTTGTAATGGATATTATGTTGATGGAATATTTAAGCTAGATAGCGATAAGAATGATTATGATCGTCCTTGGTTAAGAAAAAAAGACACAAACTATAACCATCATATGCGTATAATCACTTACAAATAACTAATAGAACTGGTGAATTATGGAAAAGAAACATGGACTTGTAGCACTTTTGTTGCTGCTCTTATTGGTGGCTTGTGGTCCTACTGATAACTATGGTTATCCCTCGAAAATTAATTTTGGGAAAGAGGGAGGCACTAAGTTTTGTTCTGGCAGGCTCGGGATGTCAAATATTAACATTAACGATTATAATGGAAATGGCGAGTCTGAAATTATCATAGATGAGAACGACACCATCATTGCAAAGTATTATTGGTTAACAGCGAAGTTCAAAAGACTTGTTGGGCCTGAAATAAAAATAATAGCAGAGCCGAATACAACGGGGAAAAAACGCACTCTCTATGTTTATGGCCCTATTTATAATGATTATGTAACCATCAAAGTAACTCAAGATAAGTAAATGGTTAGGGAAGTCTTAAACGCCTTACTGTAGTAGATCTGTGCCTTACTGGGCTATATAGGCAAGACCAAAGGCGCATTGTATATTGGTGTTATAGGTATAACCATCGTATCATGTGGGATGTTGTAGGCACACTTCAACCACCATATACGTATTATCACTTACAAATAACTAATACAACTGGTGAATTATGGAAAAGAAACATGGACTTGTAGCACTTTTGTTGCTGCTCTTACTCGTTGCTTGTGGGCGTTTGGACAATTATGGCTATCCCTCAAAAGTAAGTCTAGGCAGAGAAGGTGGCACAGTAATCTGTTCCGGGAAAGAGGGCTTTTATGATGTAACCATCAACGATTACAATGGATATGGCGAAACAAAGCTTAGTAAGGGCGAGAACGACACCATCATCGCGACATATTATTGGCTAACTGTGAAGTACAAGGAGTCTTTTAATAATGATATGAAGATAATAGCAGAGCCAAACACAACAGGGAAGAAACGGACACTTTATGTTTATTGCATGGTGGACAACAGTGGTGCAACCATCAAAGTAATTCAAAGTAAGTAAATGGTTGGTGAAGTATTAAACGCCTTACTGTAGTAGAGCTGTGCCTTGCTGGGTTATATAGGCAAGGCCAATGGCACATTGTATATTGGTGTTATAGGTATAACCATCGTATCATGTGGGTTGTTATAGGCACACTTTAACCATCAGACACGTATAATCACTTACAAATAACTAATAGAACTGGTGAATTATGGAAAAGAAACATGGACTTGTAGCACTTTTGTTGCTGCTCT
>NZ_CALKQY010000053.1:0-9527 GCF_937990675.1 Hoylesella shahii
GTGGGACAAGATGATGCTGCGCAAGCGATATATAATAGAATGCATCAACGAACTGTTTAAGAACAAGGCCAACCTTGTCTATTCACGCCATCGCTCCGTGCATAACTTTCTCATGAATCTCTGTGTGGCATTGGCTGCATACTGTTTCTTCGAGAATAAGGCCGAGGTACTGCCCATGCGCATTGAAAAGAGTAGGCAATTGGAACTTTTCTAGGCAAATCCTTATCCTGAACTGGCGTAATAATGTGCAAGAAAAAGCAGAAGCTATATTTTACTACACCTTATTATATAATAAGGAGAATTGCGACACCATTATTATGGAATACAAATAACTCGCCTTTATACAACTATACAACGCGCAAGTGGGGGAGCTACTATGCAATAAGCAGATGTTAGAAAGCTGAAATAAGAGCGAGCATAGGGGCAAGGCCGTCAACAATAGGTGTGTATTGGCTATAATAAAGAGGTGAGGAGAAAAGACGCTGCCGATAAAACACCTATTTATGTTATGCAACATAGCTCATGTACAACAGAAGGAGGGAACAAAAAAGAATGTAACAAGAAATTAAAAGCAGCGCAATCGCAACACACAAACGGCAAAAATGCCATGCATTACTACTGCGAATAAGGAGGGGTGGGAGATACCTTAGAGGGGCGTTCGCATGGTGTAATGGCTGTACTGGTTGTTAATAATGTTTAAATAAATCAAAATATCCTCTGATGAACTAAAATGAAAGCGATGTATGTTAGGTGGTTAGGATAATTGTTAGTAACTTTGCACCCCGAAAAGGCATATTGTGTCGTTTCTGTATTCGCTTGATAATAACGAAAATAATATATAAAATTAAAAAGTAAAATTATGCCTACTATTTCACAGTTAGTAAGAAAAGGCAGAAAGGTGCTTGTGGAAAAGAGCAAGTCGCCTGCGTTGGATTCTTGTCCTCAACGTCGTGGCGTTTGTGTTCGTGTATACACCACAACCCCTAAAAAGCCTAACTCGGCAATGCGTAAAGTTGCCCGTGTACGTTTGACAAACCAAAAGGAAGTTAACTCGTACATCCCAGGCGAAGGTCACAACTTGCAAGAGCACAGCATCGTGCTTGTTCGTGGCGGTCGTGTAAAAGACCTTCCTGGTGTTCGTTATCACATCGTTCGTGGTACACTTGATACCGCCGGTGTAGCAAATCGTACGCAGCGTCGTTCTAAGTATGGCGCAAAACGTCCTAAGGCCGCTAAAAAATAATTAAAGCGAGCCATATAAGTTTTTAAGTTCGTGAACCCTTATGCTGGTAAGGCTTGCAGTAGCAAGAACTTCGGGGCTAGGCGAGAGGTGTTTGCCGGGGTTTACAGGCTTAAAAACTTATTCTGAAACGAAAGTAAACAGAAACGTCGAGGTGCAGACGATAAAGGCATCAAAAATTATAACCCGTTTTGCTGGTGAATTGTTTAAAAGGTTGAGTAAACATCCGAGTGCGGAAGTTGAAGAACGATGACAACCCCACGCAGAATTATTTTTTTTCAAAACAAAAATGAGAAAAGCAAAACCAAAGAAGCGCGTGATCCTTCCCGATCCCGTGTTCAACGACCAAAAGGTCTCTAAGTTCGTTAATCACTTGATGTACGATGGTAAGAAAAATGCATCGTACGAGATTTTCTACAATGCCCTTGATACCGTAAAGGTTAAGATGGAGAAGGAAGAAAAGTCGCCTCTGGAAATCTGGAAGACGGCTTTGGACAACATCACTCCTCAAGTGGAGGTGAAGAGCCGCCGTATTGGTGGTGCTACGTTCCAAGTTCCTACCGAAATTCGTGCTGATCGCAAAGAGAGTATCTCGATGAAGAACATGATTTCTTATGCCCGCAAACGTGGTGGTAAGACCATGGCCGACAAGCTGGCTGCAGAAATTATGGACGCCTACAACAACCAAGGCGGAGCTTACAAGCGTAAGGAAGATATGCACCGCATGGCAGAGGCTAACCGCGCATTCGCACATTTCAGATTCTAATCATAAATAGGTATACAAAAGACAATGGCAAATCGCGATTTACATTTGACACGTAACATCGGTATCATGGCTCACATTGATGCCGGTAAAACCACAACTTCTGAACGTATTCTCTTCTATACGGGTAAAACCCACAAGATAGGTGAGGTACACGATGGCGCTGCTACCATGGACTGGATGGCGCAAGAGCAGGAGCGTGGTATAACTATTACTTCAGCAGCAACAACCTGTAACTGGAACTATGGTGGTAACTCGTTTAAGATTAACCTCATTGACACTCCGGGACACGTTGACTTTACCGCTGAGGTGGAACGCTCATTGCGTGTTCTCGACGGCGCTGTAGCTACCTATTCGGCTGCCGACGGTGTGCAACCTCAGTCGGAAACTGTATGGCGTCAGGCTGACAAATATAACGTTCCACGTATTGGATACGTAAACAAGATGGACCGCTCGGGAGCTGATTTCTATGAGACGGTTCAACAAATGAGAGACATCTTGGGTGCAAACCCCTGCCCAGTGCAAATTCCTATCGGTGCAGAAGAAAACTTCAAAGGTGTGGTAGACCTCATCAAGATGAAGGCTATTTTGTGGCACGACGAAACGATGGGTGCTGAATACAGCATAGAAGAAATTCCCGCCGACCTGCTTGACGAGGCTAAGGAATGGCACGACAAGATGATTGAGAATGCAGCTAACTACGACGATGCGCTGATGGAGAAGTATCTTGAAGGTGTTGAACCTTCTGAAGAAGAGCTTATCGCAGCTATCCGTAAGGCTACAATCTCGATGGATCTTACTCCTATGGTATTGGGTTCTTCTTATAAGAACAAAGGTGTGCAACCCCTCTTGGACTATGTTTGCGCATTCTTGCCCTCACCACTAGATACAGTAGCTATCGTAGGTGTTAACCCCAATACCGACCAAGAAGAAGAGCGTAAGCCTTCAGAGGACGCGCCTACATCGGCATTGGCGTTTAAGATTGCTACCGACCCATTCATGGGCCGCTTGGTGTTCTTCCGCGTCTACTCGGGTAAGGTTGAGGCAGGTTCGTATGTGTTCAATTCTCGTTCGGGTAAGAAAGAACGCATCAGCCGCTTGTTCCAGATGAACTCTAACAAGGAAATCCCGATGGAAAGCATCGACGCTGGTGATATTGGCGCAGGTGTAGGCTTCAAAGATATTCGCACAGGCGACACGCTTTGTGACGAGAACGCACCTATCGTGCTCGAATCGATGACCTTCCCCGATACGGTTATCTCTATCGCCGTTGAGCCTAAGAGTCAAGCAGACATCGCTAAACTTGACAACGGTTTGGCTAAGCTGGCTGAAGAAGACCCAACATTTACCGTTCGTACCGACGAGCAAAGTGGTCAGACCATTATTTCGGGTATGGGTGAGTTGCACTTGGATATCATTATCGACCGTCTGAAGCGTGAGTTTAAGGTAGAATGTAACCAAGGTAAGCCCCAGGTTAACTACAAAGAGGCTATCACCAAGCCCGTTACACTTCGTGAAGTGTACAAGAAGCAGAGTGGTGGACGCGGTAAGTTTGCCGATATTATCGTTACTGTTGGTCCTAAAGACGAAGACTTCAAGGAAGGTAACTTCCAATTCGTGAACGAGGTTAAGGGCGGAAACGTTCCTAAGGAATTTATCCCCTCGGTACAAAAGGGATTCGAAAACGCAATGAAGAACGGAGTACTTGGTGGTTATCCAATGGAAAACCTGAAGGTAACGTTGACCGATGGTTCGTTCCACCCAGTAGACTCAGACCAACTTTCGTTCGAATTGGCCGCTATCAACGCCTATCGTAACGCTTGTCCTAAGGCAGGTCCTGTATTGATGGAACCTATCATGAAGGTAGAAGTGGTTACTCCCGAGGAAAACATGGGTGATGTAATCGGTGACTTGAACAAACGCCGTGGTCAAGTAGAAGGTATGGACGAAGCTCGTAGCGGTGCACGCATCGTGAAAGCACAAGTGCCATTGGCCGAGATGTTTGGTTATGTAACCGCATTGCGTACCATTACATCGGGTCGCGCAACAAGCTCGATGGAATACGATCACCACTCACCACTGTCAAGCTCAATTGCTAAGGTGGTGCTAGAGGAAGTAAAAGGTCGCACCGACTTGGTGTAACTTCATAACAGAGGAACGAAACGTAGGTTAGCGAATGACTCTTAACCGGCGTACTTCGTTCCTCTACCCAATAATTATTTTAAAACAACTTAATCGACATGAGTCAGAAAATTAGAATTAAGCTGAAGAGTTACGACCACAAGTTGGTGGACAAGTCAGCAGAGAAAATCGTTAAGGCTGTAAAGGCCACAGGTGCAATCGTAAGCGGACCAATCCCCTTGCCAACTCACAAACGCATCTTCACCGTTAACCGAAGCACATTCGTTAACAAGAAGAGCCGCGAACAATTCCAATTGCAAGATTTCAAACGTCTGATCGACATTTATAGCTCAACGGCCAAGACTGTAGACGCTTTGATGAAGCTAGAATTGCCCAGTGGTGTTGAAGTAGAAATCAAGGTGTAGTAAAAACGATGACAAGAGCAACGATCGGTTGTCTAACAATAAAAGCCGAAAGGTAAAACAACCATTATGCTCGAATCCAATCTGCAGCTTATAAACATTTAAACTATTTATTTTATTAATATATTATTGAAATGCCAGGATTAATTGGAAGAAAAATCGGAATGACATCCGTTTTCAGTGCCGACGGTAAGAATGTACCGTGCACTGTTATCGAAGCTGGTCCTTGTGTTGTTACCCAGGTTAAGACCGTAGAGAACGACGGCTACAAAGCAGTTCAGTTGGCATACGGAGAAGCAAAGAAAAGCCGCACCACTAAGGCGATGGCAGGTATCTTTGAAAAGGCAGGCACAACACCAAAGAAGCACTTGGCCGAGTTCAAGTTTGATACGGATTACAATCTGGGCGACACCATCACGGTGGAACTCTTCGCAAACGCCGAGTTTGTAGACGTAGTAGGAACCTCTAAAGGTAAGGGTTTCCAAGGAGTTGTTAAGCGTCATGGTTTCGGTGGTGTAGGCCAAACTACACACGGACAGGACGACCGTGCCCGTAAGCCGGGTTCTATCGGTGCTTGTTCTTACCCTGCAAAGGTGTTCAAGGGCATGCGTATGGGCGGCCAAATGGGAGGTGACAGAGTAACAACTCAGAACCTTAAAGTGTTAAAGGTAATTCCTGAGCACAACCTTATCCTCGTGAAAGGTAGTGTAGCCGGATGCAATGGTTCAACCCTTTTAATTAAGAAATAATGGAAGTTAGCGTATTGAATATCAACGGTCAAGAGACCGGAAGGAAAGTTGTGCTCAACGACGCGATTTTCGGCATCGAGCCCAACGACCACGTTCTATATCTAGACGTGAAGCAGTATCTCGCTAACCAACGCCAAGGCACAGCCAAAACGAAGGAAAGAAGCGAGATGAGCGGTTCAACCCGTAAGCTCGGTCGCCAAAAGGGTGGCGGCGGTGCACGTCGTGGCGATATCAACTCGCCTGTTCTTGTTGGTGGTGCTCGTGTATTCGGTCCTAAACCCCGCGATTACGGCTTCAAGCTGAATAAGAAAGTGAAGGTTTTGGCTCGTAAGTCTGCATTGAGCTATAAGGCAAAAGAAAATGCCATCATTGTTGTAGAAGACTTTGAAATGGCAGCTCCTAAGACAAAAGAATTTGTAAATATAGTTAAAAATCTTCAATTAGGAGAACGTAAATCTTTACTTCTTTTGCCAATTGTGAATAAAAACGTATATTTGTCGGCTCGTAATTTGCAACGTTCAGAAGTAATGACAGCCAGCGCTCTCAATGCCT
This sequence comes from Hoylesella shahii, assembly GCF_937990675.1. Classification (NCBI taxonomy): domain Bacteria; kingdom Pseudomonadati; phylum Bacteroidota; class Bacteroidia; order Bacteroidales; family Prevotellaceae; genus Hoylesella; species Hoylesella shahii. The sequence continues at coordinate 5,848 of NZ_CALKQY010000053.1, forward strand.
ATAAGGTGTTGAATGCTGATGTGCTTGTAATTACTGAGAAATCGTTGGAGACCATCGACGGAATCTTAAACAAGTAAAAGGAGACAAAAGAAATGGGATTTATTATAAAACCTATCGTCACCGAGAAGATGACGGCAATTACAGAAAAGTCTTCTCGCGAAAAGAGCTATAAGGTTAAAGGTGAAGTGAGAACCAAGGCAGCAACGCCTCGTTATGGTTTCATCGTTCGTCCCGATGCCAACAAGCTGCAGATTAAGAGCGAAGTAGAGAACTTGTATAATGTAACCGTGTTGGATGTAAACACGATGCGTTATGCGGGTAAGCGTTCAAGCCGTTATACTCGTGCAGGCCTCGTGAGAGGACAAAAGAGCGCTTACAAGAAGGCTATCGTCACCTTAAAGGCTGGCGACGAAATTGATTTTTACAGCAATATTTAAATAAGAAATGGCAGTACGTAAGTTTAAACCGGTAACCCCGGGACAAAGACACAAGATTATTGGCACGTTCGAGGAGATTACTGCATCCGTGCCAGAGAAGTCTCTCGTTTGCGGAAAACGCTCAACTGGTGGTCGAAACAACACCGGTAAGATGACTGTTCGCTATATGGGTGGTGGTCATAAGAGAAAGTATCGTGCAATCGACTTTAAGCGAGAGAAAGATGGTGTTCCCGCCGTAGTTCAGACAATTGAATACGATCCGAACCGTTCGGCTCGTATCGCTTTGTTGTATTATGCTGACGGCGAAAAGCGTTACATTATTGCTCCCAATGGACTGCAAGTGGGTACCACATTGTTGTCAGGTTCGGAGGCGGCTCCTGAGATTGGAAACGCCATCCCTTTGGCAAACATCCCTGTTGGTACCGTAATTCACAACATTGAATTGCGCCCCGGACAAGGCGCCCTGTTGGTTCGTTCGGCTGGTAATTTTGCTCAGTTGACTTCTCGTGAGGGCAGTTATTGTGTTATTAAGCTTCCTTCAGGCGAGACCCGTAAGGTTCTCTCTGCTTGTAAGGCTACAGTGGGTAGTGTAGGTAACTCTGACCACGCATTGGAACAATCAGGTAAAGCTGGTCGTTCGCGTTGGTTGGGACGTCGCCCACACAACCGTGGTGTTGTTATGAACCCTGTTGATCACCCCATGGGTGGTGGTGAAGGCCGTCAGAGCGGTGGACACCCACGCTCGCGCAAGGGCTTGTATGCTAAGGGTCTCAAGACACGCGCACCCAAGAAGCAGTCTAGCAAGTATATTATTGAAAGAGCTAAAAAATAATTAAAGAGTAAATTATGAGTCGTTCATTAAAAAAAGGACCATATATAAACGTATCACTCGAGAAGAAAATTCTCGCTATGAACGAGAGTGGCAAGAAGAGTGTCGTTAAGACATGGGCTAGGGCATCGATGATTTCCCCCGATTTCGTGGGTCACACGGTGGCAGTTCATAACGGAAACAAATTCATCCCTGTCTACATTACCGAGAACATGGTTGGCCACAAGCTGGGCGAGTTTTCTCCCACGCGTCGTTTCGGCGGCCACTCTGGTAACAGGAAATAAGGGGATAACCATTTAAAATTATAGAAATAATAATGGGAGCAAGAAAACATAATGCGGCTGAAAAAAGAAAAGAGGCCCTAAAAAATTTGTATTTTGCCAAGCTTAAGGGCGTTCCTTCTTCCCCTCGCAAGATGCGCTACGTTGTAGACATGATTCGCGGAATGGAGGTTAACCGTGCCCTTGGCGTGCTCAGGTTCTCCAAGAAACAAGCTGCAGCAGATGTAGAAAAACTGTTGCGTTCGGCTGTTGCTAACTGGGAGACGAAAAACGACCGCAAGGCTGACGAAGGAGAACTTTACATAAGCAAGGTGTTTGTTGACGAAGGCGTGACGATGAAGCGCATGAGACCCGCTCCACAGGGTCGCGGATATCGTATCCGTAAGCGTTCAAACCACGTTACTTTGTTTGTTGACGCCAAAACTAACGACGAAAAATAAATAGATAATGGGACAGAAAGTTAATCCGATAAGCAACCGTCTAGGTATTATCCGTGGTTGGGACTCAAATTGGTTTGGTGGAAAGAACTTCGGCGACAATCTCGTTGAGGATATGAAGATACGTAAGTATCTAAATGAACGTTTGGCTAAGGCTAACGTTTCGCGCATCGTCATCGAACGTACCCTAAAGTTGGTTACCATCACCATTTGCACTGCTCGCCCAGGTATCGTCATTGGTAAAGGTGGACAAGACGTTGACAAGCTCAAAGAAGAGCTTAAAAAACTCTATAAGAAGGATATCCAAATCAATATCTTCGAAGTGAAGAGACCTGATATCGATGCCACAATCGTTGCGAATAACATCGCTCGCCAGGTAGAGGGTAAGATTGCTTACCGTCGTGCTATCAAGATGGCTATTCAAAACACAATGCGTGCTGGTGCCGAGGGTATCAAAGTTCAAATCACAGGACGTCTCAACGGCGCCGAAATGGCCCGTAAGGAAATGTATAAGGAAGGACGTACTCCTCTGCATACATTCCGTGCAGACATCGATTACTGTCAAGCAGAGGCACTGACCAAGGTTGGACTTCTGGGTATTAAGGTATGGATTTGCCGTGGTGAAGTTTACGGAGAACGTGACCTCACACCTAATTTTACTCAGGACAAACAAAGTGGTGGCCGTTCTAATAACGCTGGTGGCCGTTCTGGCCGCGGTAATCGAAAGAGAAACAATAACCGCTAAAAGTAAGAAGTTATTATGTTACAGCCCAAAAGAGTAAGATATAGAAGACCACAAGACGGTCGCGGCAATAAAGGTAACGCTAGCCGTGGCACGCAATTGGCATTCGGCTCGTTCGGCATCAAGACACTTGAAGCTAAATGGATAGATAGCCGCCAAATTGAAGCAGCACGTGTGGCCGTGAACAGATACATGCAACGCGAAGGCCAAGTTTGGATTCGCATATTCCCTGACAAACCTATCACCCGTAAGCCCGCCGACGTGCGTATGGGTAAGGGTAAGGGAGATCCCGCCGGATGGGTAGCACCTGTTACTCCCGGTCGCATCCTCTTCGAAGTGGAAGGTGTAAGTTTTGATATCGCTAAAGAGGCACTCCGCCTTGCAGCTCAAAAACTTCCCGTAAAAACCAAGTTTGTTGTTAGACGTGATTACGATAAAAACGCTTAAGATATGAAGATGAAAGAACTAAAAGAACTCGAGACCAAGGACTTGGCCGAGAAGCTGGAGAATGCTGTGGCAGCTTACGACCAGATGAAGCTCAACCATAACATCACCCCGCTTGAAAATCCATCGCAGATCAAAAGCGCTCGTCGCGACATCGCTCGCATGAAGACGGAACTTCGTCAGAGAGAACTTAACAAATAATAATGGTCCACAGATGGAAACAAGAAATTTAAGAAAAGTAAGACAGGGTGTTGTCTTGAGCAACAAGATGGATAAAACCATTGTTATTGCAGCTAAGTTCAAAGAGAAGCACCCAATATATGGTAAGTTCGTTCAAAAGACGAAAAAGTACCATGTTCATGACGAGAAGAACGAAGCCAACATCGGCGATACGGTTCTTATCATGGAAACCCGTCCTTTGAGCAAAACGAAGCGATGGAGATTAGTTCAAATAATTGAAAAGGCTAAGTAATTATGATACAAGCAGAATCAAGACTTACAGTATGTGAT
>NZ_CALKQY010000054.1:0-10873 GCF_937990675.1 Hoylesella shahii
AAAAGACTAGGCAATTGGAACTTTTCTAAGCAAATCCTTATCCCGAACTGGCGTACATTATTAAATTAAACAACAATGATAGAACACTTTTTAAACAAACTTCTTGAAGTGCTTTCCACTGCGTGGGGCTGGCTAATGTTCGTCGGGCTCGTGGTGATGAACTTCATCGTGGGCTACGAGAAGATGGTGGGCTTTACGGTTATGGCCATCGTGCTGGATGCCGTGTGGGGCATCGCTGCAAGCCTGGTACAAAAGCGTTTCGCACTGAGCGAATTGGCGCGCGACACAATCGCGAAACTCGCCGTCTATGGCACGGCCGTCTTTGTCTTTATACTAATAGACAAACTAACCGGTCTAAGTGGAGGGTTGACAACAAGTATTATTTGCGTCGGCATCATCCTGGTTGAGATGTGGAGCATGTCGGCCAGCATGCTCATCTGCTTCCCAAACATGCCTTTCTTGAAGATACTGAAGAAAGCCTTGGCAGGGGAAATCGCGAGCAAACTGAACGTGAAACCGGAAGACGTTACGGCGGCATTGGACACATTACACACGAAGAAAAATGAGAGACATTAAGTATATCGTGGTACACGCCACAGGCGGTTCGCCACAAACCACAATAAAGGAGTTGCTGTTGGTGTTTAAGGGGCTGGGCTGGAAGAACCCGGGCTACCATTATGTAGTGGCTGCCGACGGCACGATAACGCAGCTGTTGGGCGAAGAAAAGGTGAGCAACGGAGTGAAAGGCTACAACCGCATGCTCGTGAACGTGGCCTACATCGGCGGTTTTGCCAATGGCAAGTACGTTGACACGCGCACCGCCGCGCAGAAGGCGTCACTGTTGAAGTTGCTCGGCGTTCTGCGCAAGCATTACCCCAACGCTATCATACAGGGGCATCGCGACTTCTCGCCCGACTTGAACCGCAACGGCATCATTGAGCCAAACGAGTTCATAAAGGTCTGCCCCTGCTTCGACGCAAAGGTGGAGTACAAGAATGTATAAATAAAAAAAACAAAGGCAATGAGACACCTATTATATATAATGACGCTGCTGTTCGTGTTGGCCTCTTGCCGAACGACGCGAACCGTCACCCGAACGGCGGAGGTGGACGTTCGCCAGCGCGACTCGCTCGTGGTGCGCGACAGCGTGGTGCTGCGCTACGTCACCGCCACGCGCGACAGCGTTACCATCCGCGACAGCGTGGTGGTGGTAAAAGACAGTTCGGGCAGGGTGATAGCCACCGAGCGGCACCGCATCAGCGAGCGAATGCGCGACACGCGGGCTGACAACTCGGCCACGGCCACGCGCGACAAGACACACGACAAGGGTGTTAGTACGCATGTGAAGGAAAAGGTAACGGACTCGAAATCCGGCTGGCCTACCCTAGGTACGATAATGGACATCGTGGGGTGGATATCCTTCATATTGTTCCTCATTCTTTTCGCACGCAAGTTATGGAAACGACGGTAAGGGACGGCCAGACATTGGCCGACATAGCCGTACAGGAATACGGTGCATTGGAGGCGGTGGTGCGGCTGGCACTCGACAACGGCATGCCCGTTAGCGACACGCCGTCCACGGGCAAGTCCCTAAACCTTCACGAGGGTGAGTACAACCGCCCCATGCGGCTCTATTGCCAGGCACACGGCATCGCCCCGGCCACGTTGCGCGGCGACGGCGGAACGAGGGCACGCATCTTCAACGAAACATTTAACGAAACATTCAACTAGCGACTTATGGCACGAACCATTGCAGAGATAAAGCGCACGATGACCGACGCATTCATGGGCAACGCCACGCTGCGCGAGGCATACGGACTGGCGGAGGGCGACACCTTCGAGGGAAGCTTCTCGGCGGTGAGCCTGGAGAGCATCCTTTTCTTCATCGTGGCGGCCTGCTGCCACGTGATGGAAGCCCTCTTCGACCGCCATCGGCTGGACGTGGATGAGAAGATTGGCCGAGCAGTGGTGGCCAGCGTGCCGTGGTACTATAAGGTGGCTCGGCAGTTCCAATATGGTGATGCACTAGTTTTTGACGAGGGCACCTCGCAATGGCGTTACCACACCATCGACGAGAAGAAACGGCTGGTGCGTTACGTGGCCGTGCGCGACCGCGGCACGAGCATACAGGTATTGGCCTCGGCCGATAAAAATGGGCTGCCCGAACCGCTTTCGGCCGATGTTCTAACGGCGTTCAAACACTATATGAACCGCGTTAAGATTGCGGGTGTGGTGCTCAACGTTCGTTCGCTTCCCGCCGACAGCATTCAGGTGAGAGCTACGGTGCAGGTGGACCCGCTTATCCTTAGTGCGAACGGAACAAGGAACGGCGATGGGGCGAAACCCGTCGAAGATGCAATAAATGCTTACCTGCGCAGCATAACTTATGGCGGAACATTCAATAAGACACGCCTTGTGGACGCCATCCAGAGTGTGGAAGGCGTTGTGGACGTGACGTTGGCCGAATGTCTTTACAAGACGGCCGCCGACACCGATTACCGACCCGTGGTTGGAAATAACTATACGGCAGTGGGTGGCAGTTTCGTTGCTATTGGACTTCAAAACTCTATAAGATATGTGGTATGACGTAGACTTCAACCGATGGGCCGTGCAGCTGCTGCCGCCCATATTGCGCAGCCGAGTGCTGGTGGCCTTGCTCCGCATCCTCATCATTCCGCTGGCTTACGTTCACCGCCTCTTCACGGAATATCGCAAGAAAGTGGCCGACAGGCTCGACATCACGGCCAGCGTGCAAGACATCGAACGCGCACTTAACCGCCGATTCTTCTTGCGAAACAGACAGATATACATAGAGTCCGAATCTGACGATCGACATCCGTGCCTATACTTCCAGGCAGAGGGCAAGCCGCCCACATTCCTAAACCCACGCATGACGTTATGGATGGACGGCGAAGTGCCAAGCAAGCCAAACTTCACAATATTTGTCCCCAGTTTTCTTGTCTCGTCGCTCAATTCCGAAGAAGACCGCCACAAGGGGCGACACCTCGCGGAGATCATACGCATTGTCGAACTATATAAACCGGCTGGCCGCCGTTATCACATAAACATATACGAATATGAATAGACTTCTTTTCAATGAGGGTGGACAACCCATATTCCTAGACGATATCAAGCTATTGCAAGACAATGACGCTGGCTTCAATCGGCAGTTTCTAAATGCCATAAGCGGGAAATCCTCCGCATTCTTGCTTCAACATTTGGAGATGAAACCATTATCCGTAGATCAGGAGAAGTTGACGACGACGGCAAAAGTGTACGCAGGCTCAATTGTCGTTGTGGGTGAAATAATAGATTTCCCCGAATCAACGGTAACCGTTAAAACATGGTCTGACCCCTTATATGTTTGCATTAAGGAAACCGAGAACGAGGAGCGAGAATTTGAGGATGGACAGACAAGACCATGCAGAAAATCAGTACAGGCATACATAAGTACAAGTAAGGATGGTGCCAAGGTTGCCTACAACGTTCTCGAGCTCCCGACGTTGACCGAGCTTTTACGGAGAAACCTTGGTCTGGCCGGCGTAGACACTTGGAAAAACATTCCTGTTACATTCTTCAATGGATACACTGGGAAGGTGCAATACCAGAAACAGGGCGATTCCACACGCATAAAGGTCAAGGTAAGCAGCATGAAGGGTGAATGGGATGCCATGCCCGGAAAGGGAATCCTTTTTGAAGTGGACCCCCAAGTTGGTTCTATTTTAAACAGAAAATGGAGTGGAACTTTTGGAACTGGTGGAGACGATGGCTCACACCTATGCGCCTTAGAGTTTTACGACGGGAAATGTTCTCTTAGAGATCTGAGAGAACTTTCAGGTGCATCTGATGTCCTGGACTCTCCCATAGAATGTCCTGTCTCCCTAACATTTGAAATACTGGAATAGGTGTGGCAAATGAAAAGAGTCCAAATAACAGTGCTTGGATGAGAAAGGATAAAACATAGGAGTGTATAACACCTGTTAAACAGGAACTTATTATAATTCAGATAAACGACAATGGATACAGTATATGATCTGCTTAGTAGAGCGAAGAAACTCAGTGAGAAGAATCAGGTGAATAGCATTACACCTGAGGAAGTTGGCAAGCTGCACGAGGACACCCTAGCATACATTGCCTCATTGGAACAGTCGGCAGATAGTTTGGGTATTAAGAAGGTTTATCGTTCTAAGCCAGATATGGAGGCAGACACAGCTCCGATTGGCACTAACGGCAAGGCTCTGCGTTTTGGACAACTAGTAAGCGTCTATGATGGTACGCACCCTGATAGTCCAGACAATGGGAAAATCTATGCTTATCAGAAGCCTGGGTGGCTGCTGATGGGTGAGCTCTTCACTAGAATGACGCCCAATGTAGTTCAGGAAGCTGGTGACAGTGCAGCTAAAGTGATGTCACAACAAGCGGTGACAGGGCTGTTGATGGAATACAATGTAAGTAGTAACAATGGTGGAAAAACATACACATTACAAGATGCTATTGGGGCTGTACCAAGTAGTTTTCAAAAGGGAGGTCTAGTAATTGGCTTTATAGATTCTATAACGAATCTATACGTAAGGTATTACAATCAGTGCGACAAATGGACAACATCAGAAGAGTGTTGGCGGCCTATTGGTAATGAAATCATCAATGAAACTAGAGAGAGAAAACTTGTCTGCGGCAATCTAAACATTAGCACAGGATCTTCGTTTAGAATATACAAGCTTGCTCCGAAGAATTTCATTTTTGAAAACGACGCCACCGTGACTAAGATTATATTCGGTACGAATAGTGTGTTCCCTGAAGACAAGAAAGTAGATGTATTCGAATACTCAAGAGGTAATACTGCGGCTGTAAATTCCCATTCATTGACACTTGAAAAAGGTAAGAATTACATTGAGTGCAACCTGCCATTTCGCAAGGGTAATGTCTTGATGGTGCAGAATCAGGAGGCCGTTAATACGAGTGGAGATACGGTTTTTCTAATAGGAACAAACTATAGTTTTCCAATGTTCGGAATAGACATCTTTGGCCGATGGACAGAACAAGATTCATATGGAGGAGCATATGATTTAGAATACAAGGAGATTGTCACGTATAACGCCAAAAGCTATGCGGACAAAACAGCTAAGAATGCGTTTGAAGAGGCGAAAACATATGTAAATGAAAGGACGTCGCAGGAAAGCAACGCAATAAAGCGTTATGTTGAGGAGAACGTATTCAAGGGCAATATAAAAACTAGGCTGTTTGGGTACGATTATCTTGGGGGTGCTTTTAACAGAAGACTACAAATATTGTCGGCTGGTGACCAGAAACCCTTCAATGTAGACGTGCGCATTACAAAACTCATCTTCCGCGATGAGATTGCCAATATTGTTAATGAGGACAAGGAGATAAAGGTTTATGATTGCCGTTTTGGTGTTAATGATAAAATTGAATACACGGCGACATTAAAGGCAAACACTAATTACGCTGTTTGTGATTTTACCCTAAGAAATGGTAGTGTGGTGATGGTACAGGATATCAAGCTATCCGAGAATGCATACTTAATCACGACTCTTTATGAGGCAAAAGGCTACTGTATAGACCAGTTCAATTGGTGGGTTGCTACATCTATACACTCTTCGCGGTTCTCATTTGAATATCAGATAAGGATATCGAAGTTGGATGAGATACTTAACGGAGAAGGGAACGTTACCAGCTATGCGAATACCGATTTTGTAATGATATTTGGCTCTTCCCTTACTGACCACTCCTATAGCATGCGCGGCCATTCGTGGTGCGAGAAGGTGAATGACATTGTGGACATTCCAATTTCAAACCATGCCCTAAGCGGCAGTACCTTGTCGGGTAACATTGGCATGCTTCTGGGCGTAGTAGACACGTTACGTCCATCTTATGTATGGTGGAACAACGAGGCGAACGGGACGAAGTATGGAAAGGATGCATTACCACATTTAAAGGCTGCTAAGGAAATATGCGACAGCGTTAATGCCAAGATGATATTGGGTGGTGAGAATGGGACGGCCATGGGTAAAATTAATTTGAAAGATATTGATAAGACCTATGAGCAGTTTGCCAAGAATAATGGCCTTATCCATTCCGAGTTGCGTCGCGAAATTCCCGATGTTGGCTCTACGTATAAGGGCTTTAACAGCGGCGTGCACCAAGGCTACCGTAACCAAGCGTGCTTTTTCAAGCATGTAGATGCATTTAATTCGCTACGTATCATGAAGTCCGTCAAGATATTCATAGTTCGCCCAAAGTCTGCCGACAAAAATATCCATGAGTTGTGCTATGACGACAACTACCAGCGTCTATTGAACTTCCGCGCAGCATCGAGTGGCACTAGGACGTCTAAGACTTCGGGGCAGATTGACAATTTGGATGATGCACGTTATGTAGTCGATGGAGGAACAGACAATGGTACGAAATCATATGAAGTTGACCAAGTTGTTACGGGTGGAAGTGTGACCTGTTTTAAAAAAGCCGTTGTTGAGGTCATTACTGATACGATAGGTGTAACGAGCGGAACATTCGTTGTGGGATGTGACATTAGGCCGACAGGAGTTTACGTTGCAAGGGTACGCAGCGCAAGCACATTGTATGATGGAGAAGTAAGAAGTAAGTGGGAAAGCGTAGGTTTTGAGTACGAAGACAATAATATTATTGTAGAGCTAGGCCGAAAGAACGCAGACATTCAACTGTACGACAAGATACGCTTCATTGTTGTGTGCGAGGGTGCATTCAACCTGTCAAAGCCTATATTCAAGGACTATGATGGAAGTCTAAAGATTATCGCCAAGTCATACGAACAGAGACAATATGGTACGGAATTAAATGATAATGTACTGATGGCTGATGGCTGGACTTTGAGTGGGGCTTCTATTGAGACCGCGCCCAATGCGCTAGGTTTGTACAAGGCTGACACAAGCCACGTTAGACTCGGCTCTAAGGGGGATAACGCCACAAAGAGCATTGCAATACCCAAAGGGACAAGGCGTGTGGCTATTAGAATTGTAGCACAACGATTTTTGCCAATCGCAACAAAGAGGTTCGAGGGTAACACCGATGTTCAAAATAGTGGATATGTTACATCTACGCCGGCAATCGAGGCGTACGACAATGATACCTCGTTAATGGGCGTGCTGATTAATGACGCCGCCTATTCTGAAAGGCTGGTACACCAAGGTTGGTACACGGATTATATATTGTATGATACTGACATGACGGATGACACTCTTAAGATCGAACTGTCAAAGATTAGCGATGACACCGCGCCTATATTCGTCTATTCCGTCAGTGTCCAAAAGGTAGAATAGTAGATAGAAGAATACGAGAATCAGCAGACTTAGTTCTGCCCTGGTTGGGGTACAAAAATCCCCCGACCATTGTTAAAGTAACGCCAATCACTTATAACAAACCGCGGATGCGTGTGGTCGGGGGTATATCCTCGTCCACGCATCCGCGGTTATGCGTTAATAAGTGATTGGCAGCACAAAGATAATAATAAAAATTAGGATAACAACAATGACACACACAATTTATTCACAAGCCCCACTTCCTTTCATGGGGCAAAAGAGAAAATTTATCAAGGCATTTAGGCAGATTTTAAAAAGTTACCCCGACAATGTAACCATCGTCGACCTGTTCGGTGGATCGGGCCTGTTGTCTCATGTGGCCAAGCGTGAGAATCCCAACGCCACGGTCGTTTATAACGATTTCGACAACTACCAACGCCGCATTGCCGCCATACCGCACACCAATGCGCTGCTGGCCCGCATTCGTGAAGTCACCGACAGCTTGCCGCGTGGTAAGGTGATACAACAGCCGTTCCACGACCGGATATTGGAAATCATCGCAGAAGAAGAATAGAAAGGTTTTGTCGACTACATCACGCTATCGCCGTCGCTCCTTTTCTCGATGAAATACGCCAACAATATGGACGAACTCGTTAAGCAAACGTTCTATAACACCGTACGGCGAAACGACTATTGTGCAGATGGCTATTTAGACGGCCTGATAATCGTGCATAAGGACTACAAGACTCTCTTCAACGAATTTAAGGACAAGTCCAATGTCCTCTTCCTCGTTGACCCGCCCTACCTCTCCACCGAGGTCGGCACGTACACTATGACTTGGAAGTTGTCCGATTACCTTGATGTTCTCACCGTTCTGCAAGGCCACGACTACGTGTACTTCACTTCGAACAAGTCGCAGATAATCGAGCTGTGCGAATGGATAGGGCGGAGTCGCATCAACCGTAACCCGTTCGAATGCGCGCACCGCGTGGAAGTGAACACCACGATGAACTACAATAGTGCATACACCGACATCATGCTTTACAAGAGGATGGGTGCATAATCAAGAACGGCATTCGAATACCCATCTAATGGTGTTTGAATGCCGTTATTTACATTTTCCGAAGGTGTAGTCTTATGTGCGACAAAAAACTGTACTATCCCGTCACATTTCGTTTCTCCTTAATTATTCACTTTTCGTTTTTAATGAGTATCACTTCTCGTTTTGCGGGATTTAAAAGGTACATTTTATTTGCGACAAGTCAAACTTTTTTCTTCGATAAATCGTGTGTTTTGCCATAGACAGCAGCTTGCAATCGGTTAGATTGTGGCATAGCATGATTATCGAATTTAAGGCCACATTGCCTTAAAACAACATCTTCTGTTTGCCATTTAAGGACAAACAGAAGATGAACGACACTAATAATTGAATGAATAGCGGAAGCAGAAACAGCGACAACACTTATCGCTTTTTTCTTTTTATCACAAGTAACACCAGCGAAACCACCAACACAAATCCTATTAAAGCAAATGCCCAGGTGTGTTTTTGGATAACACAAAAAGAGATACCCACATCTTTGGCCATCAATCTGTTGCCAGTGAGTTTACAAAGCGAGGGAGGATAATCGGTGTTAAGAAAGGTGAGTTTGTAGTCGATATTGAACATTGATAGGGCAAGGAAATCGCTTTCGGTCTTTGTTACATCTTTCATGAGCGAATCGTTGTTGAGAATTTCTGAATACACGTCCGAGTGAAAGAACTTTCTAAACCATTTAGCCCTGTCTGAATAGAGCGCCATGGGATCGGCTTCTTTAGTGTATTCTTTCAAAAGCGAGTCGTGCAGGGCCACAAATTGCTCTTTGTCTATGGCTTTAGTGGCAATGAGCGAGTAGTTTTTGAGAATGGTTTGATAAATCATTTCAAAGTCGTTGGCAACAACCCACTGGGTATATTTGTTTTTAAGGCGCTGTGTGATGTCGTCTATTTCAATACCATTGAGTCCGTTTACAAGGTTGTTTTTAGCACTTAGCCAAAACCCAATCTCGTCTTTAGTAAAATACTTGCTTATGGGTATGGGGAATTTGATGTGCTGTTGGGGGTAAACTTCTTCGTATCTGTACGTAGTACTAAACAACCCTCGCGAGCATGTGTAGGTTATTCGCGGTGTAATGCGCAGCGAACCAATATTAAAGGTTGTGGCTTTGGCCATGTCTTCCACCGACGCGAAGTTGCTTTTAGCATATACCACGATGGTATCTGTAGCCGAACGGCCTGCTTTTCTGCATTGTTCACTAAGTGTTTGGTAGGCTTTAAGTTTCACGGGAAATGCGTGCCGAAGGCTGTTGCCCTTTATTCCCCACGACAATTGCCAACCTTTGTCCCATCTAAACATACTTTCATCTGCGTTGAACACACCACTAACCAACTGTGCCGAATCGAGTTGGAAAGACAATTCCCTGCTACATGTCCCGTCTTCGTTAATAACCGTGGTTGCGCTTCCTTGGTACTTATTGCCACATGCAACCATCAATGCGGCAAGAAACAGAATAAGCCAACTATTTTTTGTTTTCATAAAAGTGTTGTTTTATTAGTTCATATCTGTTTTTTTTCAAATATTTGTTCTTGAAATACGCCTCATCGGTTTTCTGCGTGATATTTTTTTGCAAGTATATAAACGCCATATTGTTGTTTTGGGGCACAGCTCTAACACATTCGGCTATACCTAAGATCAAAGCCAACGATGCCGCAGAGGCGCAGAAACGAAGTGTAATAACGTGCAGGCGTTGTCGCTTTTGCTGTTTTATACGCGCCATTACACCGTTTATCATTTCGTCTGGATGCTCAAGAGAAGGTTGTCTTCCTTGCAGTCCTCTTATTAAATTGGAATATAGGACGTCATTCTTGTTCATAACCTAGTTGTATTAGTTGTTGTTTAATCTGTTGTTTAGCAACATATAGGTTGCTCTTTATCTTGGTTGCATTCATATTGGTGATACGCTCGATGTCTTCAATTGGAAGGTTTTCTAGTACACGCAAGGTGAAAACAAGCTGTTGTTTAGGGCTTAGTTGTACAGCCAATACTTTAACAATAGACACCCATTCTGCATTCATGAGTTGCCTTTCGGGAGAAGGATTTGCGGCGTAAGCCTTGAATTTGCTTTCGTCTGACGGCATGAGTAGCTGTGGTTTACGACCTTTAAGTTTGTCTAGGCAAATGTTCGAGGCAATGGTATATATCCACGTAGAAAGCTTTCCTTTCTCCGGATTATACTTGTGCAAATTCAGCCAAACGTTAACGAAGGTGTCCTGGCAGGCGTCTTCCGCATCCCTTTCATCGCAAAGCATCTTTAGCGTTAGTGAGAAAACCATACTTTGATATTCTCTCACCAACCGTTGGAATGCTTCTTTGCTCCCTTCCCGGCACTGAACGACAATTTGATTCACTTCGTTCGGATTCATTTGTATTGTGTTGTCTTTACTGATTGTTACGATTAAAAAGATTGAAAGTCGAAAATAATTGAGAGTATTTACAACCGATTATTACTCAATATTTTATAGATAATAAGTCAGAAATATGG
>NZ_CALKQY010000055.1:0-58040 GCF_937990675.1 Hoylesella shahii
TGTTGTGGCATACGGGAATCATCGTGCTGTCCACGAAACTAATGCCCGTGCACTTTCCAAAACCTTGGATGCGCATGAAGGCCATCAGCTCGAAGAACACGCGAGGCATGAGTTCCACGAAACGCGTGTAGGACACGGACTTAGGGAAGTAGCTTGCCAAATGCTCCTTGATGAAGAAGAGATAATAGTGCTTGAAGTTGCGGAAAGAGCCAAAATGATAGCACAACAGGATGGTCATGATTTCGCTCTTGGACATCTGCCCTTTGCGGTTTCGCATGCGCTTATTTCCCTCGTCTATGGGGGCAATATGTAGGTTTTTAGTTAACTCGGCATCTAAATTCTTGCAGAACTCATCCAATACACAGAATATTTCAGTAACTTTGTCAGTGGTAATCATCGCTATATATGTTTGTAATTAATTGATTATCAACTATAAAGTTACAAAACAATAGCGAGATTACCAACTTTTTAGGGCACTTTTTTATCCCGAACTGGCGTAATAATGTGCGTCTATTTCGATACCTTTCGGCGTAATTCTAATGTTGTTCACCCGTTGGCGGTCCATCTCCAACTGTTCGCGTATCAGGGTGCGCCAATATAGCGGGTCGTGGTCCATCAGCATGTCGGCGATGCCGCAGCCCACCGAGGGGCGTTCCTTCAGTTCGCCCTTGTTCAGGGCGAGGATGAGTGCCTGGTTCTGCCGCAGCGTGTCGCCCACTTGCAACCCAGAGTTGATCTTACCTTGCTCGTCTCGCCTAACGCGGATAGCGGGGGCGAAGTCCGTCAGCTGTATGCCGTTCATTGCCTAATGTTTTATCGTCGTATCTTCGTAATCTCCCCGTTTCAACTGCTGTGCAGTCTTGAGGGGCGGACCAGTCGGCCCGTGAAAGCCTTGGTGGGTGTGGGCGTTGAATGCCTGCACCATTTCGTTAATCTTTTGCGTTAGTTGCTCAATGTTGATAAGGCCGCCCAGCTTGCCGCCGTTTATCGTTATGCTTTCCGCGTGGTCGATGGCCAGGACAACGAGCTGTGTCAAGTCGCCCGACAGGCTGCCCACAATCACCGCCGTGCCCGCCTTGGGCGTTATCAGCACCTGCGCGTCTGTTGCAGCCTCGGAGGCGCGTAGCCGCACGTCTGGCACGGTGATGCCGCCAATCTCCACTTCGCATGTCGGACCACTAACCCTGCGCACGATGCCCTGCATCAGTGTGAGTTGGGCTTTGCCGGCTGCGGTGCGCACCAGTTGCGCCAGTTCCTTGTAGTTGTCCATATTGCGTTTAGCTTAACCTGAAACCTAATTCAATCTTACGCACCCCACCATTCTCGGAGAATTCCGTGGTGACGGCCCGCACGTAATATGTGCCGTCCTTATGCGGATAGTCGGCGTCGTGCAGCGTGGCCGTATCGCCCGGCACGCATTGCGGCACCAACCAGGTGGTGATGCTGCCGTCGTAACCGTCGAAACTGCGGCGGCGCACTTCGGCCTCGCCCCGTGCCTGCATCGATGCGGTGTCCGAGGCATGGCATTTCACCTCCACCTTCTCGCCACCAGTGCTGCCCACTTCCACTTCCTTCACTTTGCCGTCAGGCATCAGTGCCTTCACCACCACCCGCACCCTCTTGTCTTCGGCGCGCCGATAGGTGAGGTCGGCTTCTTCTACGTTGAGGGCGAAGTCGTATCGGCATTCCTTGCCCGTCACCTCGCCCGGTGGATGCACGTGCAGCGCAGCGTCCTGTAGGTAGATGTCAGCACCGCATTCTTCCTGCACCTTCTTCAACACGTCGTAGCCGGTGGCGGCGTGGATGACGAACTTGGCGTAGGTCCAAGTGTATGAGCAGTTCACCTTGTAATCACGGCCAACGCCCTTGATGATTTGTTCAAGCAGAGTGCTCAACGATACGTTTTTCAGTACGGCATTAGGCAAATCTCGCCTGAATGTGAAGAGGTCGTCTTCGCAATACAGCTTGATGTCACCCCCGTCTGTCGAGATGCGCTGCAGCCATCCGCGGAACTCATCTATCAGTCCCGTTTCCTTATAACCGAACTTCACCAGCACGACATCGCCGCGGCGTATGCGGTTCTCCACGTCGAGTGCCTGGTTGAGTTGCGCCGCAGGGAGCGTTATCTCGCACGTGTCGGCCAGCAGCTCCACGCTCTTGTGCACGCTTACCGCCGCGAGCATGCCCAACTTGTATTGGCCGATGGTGATGTCGTAGGCCATTGTGTACATGTGCGTGTCCTTTCGTTATGAGTTATTCGTTCATGCCTAGCAGCAACTTGTATATGTCGTCGCTATACGCCTTAATGGAGTAGTTCTGGTTGGCTTCGCCTGCCGTAAAGGGCATTTCCCAACTCTCGATGACCAGGCGAGATATGCCGAACACCTCCAATAAGGGAGACAGGGCCGTGACGGAGGCCGCCTCGCAGAAGTTCTTGAGCCGGGCCACGTCGGCCGAAGGGTATCGGCCGTCGGTGCCGATAAGCACGCCCTCGATGGTGATGTCGTAGTCGTCCTGCGCCCACCGCTCCTTGATGCTGCCGCGTATCAGTCCCTTGTTCACCTGCCTGCGCTTGATGATGTGCCTGCCCATGATGCTTACCATCGGCTCGAAAGGCAGCAGCCATTCTTGTGCGCCGGCTTCTTCGAGTTTCAAACTCAACGGCATTGCCATCGGCAACCCCAGGGCGTTGGTGCGCACCAGGTCGGCCAGTTCGGCGTCGCTCATGGCGCGGATGGCGGAGTAGTCGCCCTCGTCAACTTGGCGCACGCCCGCATCGCGGAACAGCCAGTAGGGAGGTATCTTGCCGCCCGTTATTCGGAGTGCCAGATTTTCAAGAGCGAAGCGCGTTACGGTATTCATGAGTTTACGGGTTTACAAGTTTATCCGCGGTCGGTGCTTGTGGCGATGGCCAGCGCGCGGTTCAGACTCCGAATGACAATACGCTCGACTTCCGCCGTGTCGGCCTTGTCGGCCATGTGCACGTGCAGCGTGTCGAAAAACTTCGAGATGTTCATCGTGATGGCCGTTGAGCGGCGGCCGCCAGTGGCAATCTCCTCGGCGGAGCGGCGGCCTTTCTTGCCATTGGTAGCCTTGCCCTTGCCCGCACCGAACACCACCTTCTCCGCGGCCGCGCTGCCTTTGAGCCCTGGCGTCGAGATGGCCGGGCGTTCACCTTTCTTCTTCCCCTCTTTCTGCTTGTCCTTGGCGCGCTCTGCGGCCAGGTTCTTCTGGAACGTGCCGCCGATGCCGCGAACGGTTGCGGCGGTGTTCTTCACCAGCGAGACGGCCGAGTTTACGCCCGAGACGTTTTTCACGCCCTCGGCGAAGTCGGCGGCCGCGCCCTTGAAGTCGCCCGAAAAGAGTTTGGAGAACGCCTTGGAGAGCAGTCCCACGCCGCGGATAAGCTCCTTGATGCGGTCCACCACGTAGGTCTTAATCAGGTCGCCGAACTTTCGCCACACGTCCCACATTGTGATGAGAAATGCTCGGAAACCTGCGAACTTCGTCCAGCAGTAGGCGATGACGGCGATAAGCGCGGCCACACCCACGACGATAAGGCCTATGGGGTTGGCGGTCATCGCCACATTGAGCAGCCACTGCGCGGCCGTCCATATCTTTGTGGCGGCCGTCACCAGCGTGGTTATGGCCTGGTAGGCGGCCAGGGCCATCGTGTAGCTGCGGAAGACGGCCCATACCGTGAGCACCGCACCGCCCAACAACATGAACGCCGTGCGGAAGCGGACAACGAGGCTGATGCCTGAGGATATGGCCGAAAACACGGATTGAAACACGGCAAACATCTTCGGGATGGCCGCCGTTATCTTGTCCACGACCTCGGCGATGGGCGTATTAACGCTCTGCGACAGGTCTATCGCGCCCTGCTGCACGGTGTCCATCAGCGTGCTCCACTTGCCCGCCAGCGTCTGGCTTTGCTTGTCCATCATGCCGTTGAACTTACCGCCCGCACCTGTGGCGTGGGCGATGGCCTGCTCTACGTTGCGGAAGGTAATCTCGCCACGCGACATCTTGTCCTTGAGCTTGTCGACGGCAATGCCGGTCATCTGTGACAGCTCCTGTATGGGGTTAAATCCTGCGTTGATGAACTGCAACAGGTCCTGACCCATCAGGTAGCCAGTAGAAGACACCTGGCCCATCACCAGCGAGAGGGCCGACATCTTATCCTTGTCGCCGCCCGATATGTCGCCCAGCTGGCGCAGCAGCGGCAGCACCTTGCCCGTCTCGACACCGAAGTTGAGCATGGTCTGCGCAGACTTGGTGAGGTCCATCTTGCCGAAGGGCGAATGTGCAGCAAAATCGTTTATCTGCCCAAGCATCTCGGCGGCCTTACGCTCGCTGCCCACCAGCGTGGTGAAGGCCACGTTCACGCTCTCCGCTTGCGCGCCCAGCCGCACCATCGCCCCGATGCCAGCACCAATCATCGTGTATGGGTTCATGAGGAATTGCATGCCTGGAATCGACATGAGCGAACCTTTGAACCCCTCCATCGAGAATGCCTTTCGCAAGCCGCGCCCGACAACCGATGCTTTTCGGTTGATGGCATCCAGCTGCTGTTCGGTCTGCCTGGCCACCGACACGACATTGCCCTTGTCGGCCTTGAGCTTGATGAGGAACTTCAATACATTATCCATCGCCTTTCGCTTTTGCTTCCGCTTTTCTAATCTCGCCTAGGTACTTGTACGTGTGGGCCCACTCCTCGTCCGAAAGCGTATCGGGGTCGAGGTGCAGGTAGTAGCGCATCACGGTGTTGAAGAAGAGGACGTCCACGCCGTCGGATATGTCCACGTCGGCGTCCTCTAAAGCTTTTTTATCTCGGCCTCCTTAACCTCCAACACTTCTTGCATCTTCTGACTTGCTGCGAGGAAGAGATCGTCTCTTGTCTTGATTTCCTCATCGCCCGCCACCCAGAGCTGGTTTAGCATGACTTCGGTCATCTTGATGGGATCTGTCAACACGCTGACGTAGCTCAGGTTCTGGCGTGTGGGGCGGTGCAGTACACAGCTCTTGCCCTCGACGGTTATTTCGAAGAGTTCGCCGTGCTTGGCTTTCCACTCCTCTATCTGTTGTTTCGTATATTTCATAATCTCGGTGTTTGGTTTTACCCCTATTTCTTATCGATGAAGACGAAGGGGATGGTCTTCTCTTGGAACTTGTCCCCCTGCTTCCACTCTGTGTTATCCTCTGTGAACTCCACGCCCACCAGTATGTCGGTGGAGATGGCGTCGCCGCGGGTGGGGTTGCCATACGCCACGACCACATCAAGCTGGGCGGCGAGGATGTCACCCTTGGCGGCTTCGCGCAGGGCGAGATACTCACTCTGTAACAGCGTTATCTCACCGCTATAGTCGTAGTTGCCGCTCTGCACAGCGTGCGGGCGGTTGCCCTTCGCATATAGCAGTTCCTTCTCTTTCTTGATGTTGTACTTGATGCCGCGGATGCCGGTAACGGGCCGTCCGCCCATCACTACGGAGATGTCCGCCCATTCGTATTCTCTGCTGTTGAACATAGCCTTTTAGTTTGAAGTGTGAGGTGAGTGGGCGCGATGCCCACCCACGAAATGTTACTTACCTGCCGTTTCCACCTGGAATCCAAGCTTCACGTCAACATAGCGTGCGTACCCGAACGGGCGCACCTTCAGCGTGAGTTCCACTTTCGACGTGGCCAGCACGTTCTGCTTGGGGTCGATGTAGGCCTTGCAGCCCGCACCGTCGGCATCTGCGGAGAGTTCGCCCTGCGCCGTCATGGCGCGGTTTACGGCATTCTCCATCATCTGCTGCCAAGCCATAATAATGCCGTGCTGCAACGTGCCGTCCTCGTTCACGGGGAGCTCATCCAACATCAGGTCGAGCAGTGCGGCATAGGCGATGCGGTAGGCCTTGTCGATGGTACGCCGCGCGGTGATGTGGGCGTAGTCGTCGGTGGGAACGCACGCCAGACGGTCGTCGGTGAAAAAGTAGCCGGCCTTGCCCACGTACTTGCGCGGGGTGATGTAGCCCGCATCGTACAGGTCGCTAACGGCCGAGGCGTTCTCCTCCACGGGCTTCTCGCCGATGAACATGGCGATTGGCTTCAACGCGCCATCCTTGACGCGCCCGATGTTGCGCTGCACGGGTACGGAGGCCAGTCGCCCGGCCATTACGCCCACTGCCGCGCCCTCGGATGCCTTCACCGTATCGCCGATAAGCACGCCCACACGGTTGTAAGCTTCGCCGTGCAGGTCTTTCACCGCACCGCCCTTGTAGCCGCGCCCCTCGATGACGATGAAGAGCGGGGCGTAGAGCTGCGTCGTGGCCCATTCGGCCAGCTGCTGCGCCTTGGGCAAGGCGGTGAAGAGGTCATCATCCAGCCCATTGGTGGTAAGGGTCGCCTCACGGCCGTCGCCGGCAACGAAGATGCCGCGCAACGCACCGTTCTGCACAGTGACGAGTTCCTTGACAACGCCCGTTTCCTTGTCGAGCAGCTCGGTGAACGTCTTCGTCTTGTCCACAGGGAAGATGACGAGTTTCGTACCCTCCTCGGTCTCGGTGTAGAACTCCTTCACGTGCTTATGCAGGCGGGGGTTGTTCTCGGCCGTCACGCCCAGCTTCGCCAGGTCGTCGAACGAGCGCAGCGCGTAGGCCTTGTCAAGCTCCATCGTCTTGGCCACGGCGGCCGCCCCGCACACCAGGGCGAACAGGCCGTCGGGGCTCTCACCAACGGTACCCAGCTGACCGTTTAAAAACTGAATCTTAATTCTTGGTAACATACGCCACTCCTTTCTTATTTAGCAGCCTCGGCCAACAGATATACACCCTTCTTGTCGTAACGGCGCACCGAGCCGCCTGTGCGGAGCAAGAACGAATAAATATCACCGTAGTAGAGCGGATTGTTCGTCGAGTCGAACATCTTCACTTCTCCAAGGGCACGGCTTACCGATTTTTCATGCCATGCCAGCGCGGCGGCTAGCTCGCCTGCAACGGCATCCTCACCCCAGGGCAGCAGCATCTTGTCGTTCTTCACACGGAGAACCTTGCTGCGCTTCATGATGTTGAGCCCGTAAAGATTACCCAATACGCCAGTCTGCATGTTTGCAGAATTTTGGAACATCCACTTATCGCTCTCAGAGAGGTCGGCCAACAAGTCGGCGTACATGTACGCGTCAAGCAGCAGGTAACGCCCCTCTTCGGGCACGTTGTCTGCGTCCATGCGTGTCATAATCTTCAACAAGTCAGCCTTGGTGATGCACTTACGTTTGCCTGTGGCCGTCTCCGAGGTGTGAGCGTCGCGCTCAGTCGTGCCAGTGGTAAGCAGCACGTTGGATGCAGGCACGCCTTTGCCCCACCGTTCGAGCAGGTTCAGGTGCGCTTCGTCTTGAAGCTGAGCGCGGTCGTTGCTGATTACGGACGTACGTTTGTCGTACGAGAGCTCCACAGTGTCGATGTTCGGAATGTAGATCGGGTCGGTGGTTAGCTCGTCAATATCATATTCCAAGTCGTTGTCGGTGCGCTGGTTCACCGAAGCGGGCTTCACCGTGCGGTTCTTCTGCACCTTCGAGGGCGCGCCTGCATTGGGGATGATTACCTTATGCGCATGGACGAACGTGGAGTCGTCCACCGATTTCGCGGCGAAACTGTTGTCGGGGTAGAAGTTCTCGACAAGTGTAGTTTGCCAGATGCTGATATTCAATGCCATTCTAATGTCGTTTTAATGTTGTTCTAATGATGTTTATTCCTTATAGTCCAGACCGAACTTTTCCAGGTACTTCGCCTTGAACGCGGTGAGGTCCGCATTTCGTAGCTCCGAGAGTTTACCCGCCTTGTCCAGTTCGTCCCAACTCATGTCGGCCAAGGCTGTCGGGATACCTCCATTCTCACGATACACATCGACGATGCGGCGAAAAGGCTGGGCCTTCATGCTGACCAGCAGTTTCTCGGTATTCTCGCGGTCAGTCTTCATCAACGCCATGAAACTGTCCTTCTGCTCGGCGGTGATGCGTCGTTCGGCCACCGCCTTGTCCACGACGGCTGCGATTTCCTTATCCTCAACGTCCTGCAGCTTTTTCTTGTAGCCCTCCACGGCTTGCGCCAGTGCATCGGCCTTGGCGGCCTTGTTCTCCAATTCGCGAACTTTCGCAAGTACGGCATTCTCGTCGGCCAAGTTGGCGAACGAGGGGATGCCACTTTTCAAAGATTCTAATAATGCCATTTCATTCTCATTGTTTTGTGGCTGAACTTGCAGCCGGTTATTGAAATATGCGTACAGGTCGTCTGCCGTCTTGGCTTCCACCTGTTCGCCATCCATATCGTATATCCCGTCGATGAGTTTCATTTCCAAAGCCTCGTTGGCATTCAGCCAATGGTCCTTTTCGTCGAAATACTTCGCGAGTACCTCTTCCTTATCCATCCCGCACCGCCCGGCTATCATCGCCGCAAGGTCGCCTTGAAGAACTTCCATCTGTTCGGCCATGCTTCGAAGGTCGGATGCGTTGCCCCATGCGCCGCCGCTTACCGAATGCAACATCAGCTTGGCATAGGGCGACATGTACAAGGGCTTACCGCAAAGGGCGATAATGCCCGCGATGCTCGCCGCCACACCGTCAATATAGACCGTGATGTCCGCCTTGCTCGTGCGCAATGCATTATATATCGCGATGCCGCTGAATACGTCACCGCCGCGGCTGTTGATGCGCACGTCTATCTTGGAGTACTGTGACTGCAAGGCCATCAGTTCGGCCACCACGCGGCCGCTGTCCACGCGCTGCCCGTCGCCTACGTCACCATATAGCAGTATGGCAACCTCACCTTCACCAGGTATTATATTGAAGAATTTCTTTTGCACCGTATTTGATTTTTCGGCAAAATTAAAGTGAAAAAACGAACCCGAAAAATCGTAAAAATATGGTGTAATACGGAATGTACACCATTGCAATTCAGGCGTATATGATTAATTTGCAATTTCACCATTAGTGAAAAAAGGGGGAAATTTGCATACAAAATAAGAAATGGATGGCAAAGACAAATATCGATAAGAAGAGCATTGCACGATCTCTATTCTTGGACGGTAATTACACCCAGGAGGAGATTGCAGACAAGGTGGGCACCACCCGCCAGACGGTCTGCCGATGGATACGCGAGGGCAACTGGGAGGAAGTGAAGGCATCCGTGGCCATCACCCCCGCACAGATAATCTCACAATGGAACAGGCAGATTATTGAGGTAAACAACGCCATCGCCGCGCGTGACGAGGGACAACGCTACGCCACGCCCGCCGAAGCCGACGCGTTGGCCAAACTAGCAGGAGCTATAAACAAGTTACAGAACGATGTCGGCGTGAGCGACTGCGTGTCCGTGGCCATGCGCTTCCTAACATGGCTGCGCCCGCTGGACGTCGAGGCGGCCAAGCAGTTCAACAACCTCTTTGACGCATTCATTAAAGACCAGACCACACGCGGATGAAAGCAAAACATACGGACAAGCAAGCATTGGAGCTGTGGCGCAGGTTTCATGAAGGGCTGGCCAAGGACGTGCCGGTGGACGATGGCCTGTCACGCCACGAGATAGACCGCCGGCGTAAGGAGTTGGAACGCGACCCCGTGGAGTGGATACGCTATTTTTTCCCAGCCTATGCCAAGTACGAGTTCGCCCCATTCCATATTAAGGCCATACGGCGTATCGTGGGCAACGACGAGTGGTACGAGGTTCTCTCTTGGAGCCGCGAGCTGGCGAAGAGCACCGTGGCGATGTTCGTGCTGATGTACCTAACGCTAACCAAGCGCAAGCGATTCGTGGCATTGGCTGCGGCCACCATCGATGCGGCCACGCGCCTGCTTGCGCCCTATAAGGCCAACTTTGAGAAGAACGCGCGCTTGATTCAGTTTTACGGCAAGCAAGAAACCATAGGCGCATGGACCGACAAGGAGTTCACCTGCGCATGCGGAGCGAAGTTCATCGCCCTAGGTGCAGGGTCGGCCCCGCGTGGTATGCGCAACGAGGCCATCCGCCCAGACGTGCTGTACTTCGACGACTATGACACCGACGAGGATTGCCGAAATCCGGTGACGCTGGACAAGAAGTGGCAATGGGCCGAACAGGCATTGTATCCCACGCGCTCCATATCGGAGCCGACCTTGGTGTTGTGGTGCGGAAACGTCATCGCCAAAGACTGCTGCATAACGCGCGCCGGCGCGCTGGCCAACAGTTGGGATGTGGTGAACATCCGCGACAGGCACGGGCGCAGCACATGGCCGCAGAAGAACACCGAAGAGCAGATAGACTGCATACTCTCGAAGATCTCGGTGCGCGCCCAGCAGGGCGAGTACTTCAACAACCCCGTGGCAGAGGGCAAGATATTCAAGAACCTGCCTTTCGGTAAGGTGCCGCCCTTGAAGAAGTTCCGCTTTTTGATTGGCTACGGAGACCCCGCCTATTCCGACAGCAAGAAGAAGGGCAGCTCCACCAAGGCTCTGTGGCTGGTGGGTAAGTACAAGGGGGTGTATTACGTGATAAAAGGTTTCCTGGCACGTGAGACCAACGCCGAGTTCATAGGCTGGTACTTTGAGTTGGACAAATATGTGGCGGGCCGAGCCAACGTGTATTGGTACATTGAAAACAATAAGCTGCAAGACCCTTTTTATCAACAGGTGTTCAAGCCATTGCTGCGCGACGAGTGCGCAGCGCGCAATACGCAACTCTTCATTCGTGAGGATACGCGAAAGAAGACCGACAAGGCCACGCGCATCGAGGCCAACCTGGAACCGCTCGACCGGCTTAGCACGTGGGTGTTCAACGAGGAAGAAAAGGACAACCCCCACATGCAGGAGCTGATGAACCAGTTCAAGCTCTTCGAACTCACCCTGCCTTACCCCGCAGACGGCCCAGATGCCGTGGAGGGGGCCGTTACGATGGTAGACCGCAAGACGGGCGAATTGGAACCCACCTACACCATCGCCCTTAACGACGAGGACATAAACAAGGACAACCCATTTATTATATAGACGACATGAGCAACTTTATAGAGATTACCGACTATGACGCGAGCATCCACCGCGAGATTCTCGACAGCCTGCTGCGGCAGGGCACGGCCGACTACGACCCGCAGATTGTGGAGATATGCGAGGACCGCGCCGTCATGGAGATGCGGTCGTACTTGAATAAGAAGTACGACTGCGACAAGATTTTCTCCGCGAGCGGCACCGACCGCCACGCCCTGGTGCTGATGTTCGCCCTGGACATCGCCATCTACCACATCTTCTGCCAGCACAACCCCTATAAGATATCCAAGAGTAGGGAAGACCGCTACAACCGGGCGGTGGAGTGGCTCAAGGGCGTGATGCGTGGCGACGTAACCATCGACGGTGCGCCGCTGTTGCCGGCGGAAGAGGTAGAGGACAAAAGTCGATGGCAGATAAAGGCGGATGAGGTGCGCCCAACGCTCTTATAAGTGAAAAAACAAAAAATGGTAAAGATGAAAAACCTGAAACAAAGGCGCGCACAAGGCCGCCGAATAACGCAGGGCGGGATGCTCGCCGCCCCGGGAGAACGACAGCCCGACGTGGTACTGCAGATGCCCGAGCTGTTCCACTTCAATTTGCAACACTACATGAATGCCGTCACCTCAGCGCGCGGCATCGATTACAGCAACCGCGTGCGGTTGTATGATATGTATGAGAGCGCGAATTTCGACCTACACCTCACAGGGGTGATGGCCAAGCGGTTGCGTGGCGTGACACAGATACCCATCGAATTTCAGCGCGAAGGCAAGCCCGACGAAGAGATCAATAGGCAACTCCGCTCACCTTGGTTTAAGGAATTGCGCAAGGAACTCATCCTCTCCGAGTTCTGGGGTTTTACCCTGGTGCAATTCCGAAAAGAGGATGACGGAAATATCCATTTCGACTTGATAAACCGTAAGCACTACGATCCCGTTCACGGTCGTGTGCTTCGCTATCAGGGCGACATGGGTGGAGTGCCCATTGAGAACTTTGAAAATACACTCTTCGTTGGGACGGAGCGCGGGCTGGGCATATTCGCCGAAATTCTGCCAGCAGTACTATATAAGAAGGGCAATATGGGCGACTGGGCCCGTTTCTGTAACATCTTCGGCATGCCCATACGCGAGTATACCTACGATGCTGGCGACGAAGAGGCACGCCGCACGCTCATCCGCGAGGCGCGACAACAGGGTACCAATGCCGTTTATATTCACCCAAAGGACAGTGAGCTAAAACTGCTCGAGGCGGCTAACAAGACCGGCAGCAGCGAGCTGTACCGCACCTTTGCCGAATACTGGGATAGCAAGATAAGCATTCGCGTGCTAGGCAACACCCTAACCACCGACGCCAAGAGTACCGGCACGCAAGCACTGGGCACGATACACAAGGAAGAGGAGAACGAGATGAACGCAGACGACCGCGACTTCATCCTCAACATCCTCAATTATCAGATGCGCGACATCTTCGCCCAGCTGGGCTTCAATACCGACGGAGGCGAGTTCGTATATGCCAAAAAGGAGAAGGTGGATACCGCGCAGCAGATTGACATCGTGCAGAAGCTGTCTAACATGGGACTGCCTATCGACGACGACTATTTGTATGAAACTTTCGGTGTTACAAAACCGGAGAACTACAACGAGCTGAAAGCGAAGAAGGAAGAGGAACGTGCGGCTTTGCACCAGCAACTCGCCCAACAGCCCGAACCGGACACAAAGAAAGCCCCACAGAACACCCTGCGCCGTTTTTTCGGCCTAGCCCCGACACCCATCGGGGCGGACAACGACTTCTAATTGACAACCTCTACTATGGTGACGGGCGGTGCGGGTGCCACGCGCATTTCCACAACGCCGATGGTGGCGTGGAGGTTTCGGCCGACCTGCTGGGCGACTTCCTGCACACCATCTATAACGGTTTTGATACCTCCGACGAAATCGAGCCGAAGATGTGGCGTGAGTTGCGCCGTTCCATGAACGAGGCGGCAGCCGAGGGCCTGGCACGCGGCGAATACCAACCGCAACACAACGACCGTTTCCTAGACGCCATGCGCCACGGCAACGAGGTGTTCGCGGCGTTCAAGGTACACGCGATGGGCAAGGCGATG
Organism: Hoylesella shahii; assembly: GCF_937990675.1. Lineage (NCBI taxonomy): Bacteria > Pseudomonadati > Bacteroidota > Bacteroidia > Bacteroidales > Prevotellaceae > Hoylesella > Hoylesella shahii. Next base: position 13,092 of record NZ_CALKQY010000055.1, read on the forward strand.
GCCGACAAACTGCGCGATGCGAACGGCAATATAAAACCATTCGAACAATGGTCGAACGACGTTCGGACGATTGCCTCGCACCACACGGGCGCGTGGCTGCGCACCGAATACAACACGGCCGTGTTGCGCGCGCACGCCGCGGCCGACTGGCAGGAGTTCGTTGAGAACCGAGACATCTTCCCCAACCTGCGCTGGATGCCCACCACGTCGCCCGATGCCGAGGCCTCGCACCGCTCATATTGGGAAAAGAAACTCACCCTGCCAATCGAGCATCCCTTTTGGGAGAAACACCACCCGCAAGACCGCTGGAACTGCAAGTGCATGCTCGAAGCCACGGACGACCCCGCCACGCCTGCCGACGTGGTGGAGGACATGCCCGCACAGCAGCCGCAGCGGGGGCTGGACAATAACCCCGGCAAGGACGGCCACCTGATAAACGACACGCACCCGTACTTCCCCAAGAGCTGTGCCCGATGTCCGTATTACAAGCCGCGCGGACTTAAGAACCGCATGCGGGCCATCTTTTCGAACCAGAAGAAAGATTGCTTTAATTGCCCGTACATTGACGCTAAGTTGCCAAGCAAACAATGGGGCGAGCCTAACGCTCAACCGCCTGATGAGGGCTCTTACAAGCGCACGCACCACGGGCAAGTTCTCATAAGCCCTTATCATGGCGAAAACGAGCTTGACGACAACAAGCGACTGGCAGAATTTCTTGCCGACAAGCTGAAGACAAAGGTGTACCTGTTGCCACGGTTGGAGCAAACAACAGAACAGGGAAGAATGTTGCGCAGACAATTGTTGCCACAGGGAGTTAAAGAGGGAAAGAACCCCGACTACCTGATAAACGGACAGCTTTTCGACGGCAAGTCCATGTTCGGCTTAAAAAGGGATGCTAATGCGAAGGAACAGCACAACGCCATCATCAACCACATAAAGAAAGCCAAGAAACAAGCGGACAACATCGTACTGGAAATACCTGGCTTCGTTGATAGGGAGATTATACATAGAACTGTTAATGGCTACCTTTCACAAAGTGGAAAGGAACGTGTAATACTCGTACATTGGAAGAATAAGTTGCTGATGTATGGGGGCAAAACAAAACGTTAGGCTTATTCAGCCTAACGTTATTGGAGGTTCCGGAGACGGCAAGCCGGCTCTCCAGTACCATTGCAAAGATACGAATTTATTCGTTACGAACAAACTTTTTAACAAGAAAAATAATGAACGCCAAGCAAATAGCCGATATCATCGCCCGAGCCCCACAGCGGGTGGAGCAGGCCATGCGCTCAGACATCCCCCGCAAGGCGGCCGTCATCGCCAAGAACCACTTTCGGCAGAACTTTCGCGATGGCGGTTTCACCAACGGCGGGATGCACCCCTGGAAGAAGACAAGGCGACAAGAGGCGGGATCGCCGTACAAGCCGCTGACCTCGGCCACCGACAACCTGATGCGCAGCATAGATGCCGTGGCCATGCCCGGCGCGGTGATGGTTACCAACCCACGGCCCTATGCCGCCATTCACAACGAGGGCGGCAACATCGGCATCACGCCCAAGATGCGCCGCTATGCCTGGCACATGGTGTATTCGCTGGCCAAGGTTAAAAAAGGCGATAAAATGCCGAAAGAGCTGCCGCCAATGGCGCAGGCGTGGCGCGCAATGGCCCTAACGCGCAAGACAGCCATACACATCCCGCGCCGCCAGTTCATCGGCCCGAGCCACGAACTAAACGTTAAGATACGCAAGATGATACTAAACACACTAATAGAAATAGGAAATGGAATCGATTCTCGTTAACATGATAGATCACATAGCACGTGCCCTGCCTTGGGCACGCACCGTGGACGAAGACTACGGACAGTTGGAGGCACTGGACAACGAACAATTGGATATGTATCCACTGACATATCCCGCCGTCCTCATCGACATGCCCGGCACGGAATGGAACGACACAGGCGACATCGCACAGCGCGGAACATGCGAGGTACGCGTTCGCCTCATACTCGACTGCTACGACGACACCCACGCAGGCAGCCATTCGACAGACCGCATCATGCAGCGCGAGGAAAAAAGAAAAGCCCTGCACGCGCTGTTGCAGGGCTATCGGCCATCGGTCGAGGGGGCGTTGATACGCACGCGCTCGCGCTTTTTCACTTTCAACCACGGCATCAAGGTGTACGAGGAGACTTATACATGCGCACTGGCCGAGGCTACTCGGGAAACAAGGACAGTTGGCCGCACGACTCTCTCCGTGCGGTTGAAGACCTGAACCCCTGACGCCGACTCTTCTCCACGCTCTTTCCGTCTACCGTGGCACCCTCCATCAGCATGCGCCGCACGATGCGCAGCGTGGTGGCCTCGGCTAGAAAGAACTCCTCGGTCGAGAGCTTGCGTATGGTGTCGTCAAAGCGAAGCCTTTTAACTTCGCTCCAATAATAGAACCGCTCGAATAGCCTTCGGTCGCGCTCGTTAATCAAGTCCTTGTTTCTCCCTCTCGCCATAATCGTTGTGTGCGTTAACAATAATATGCAAAATTACGGAAAAGTCCCCGCAACGGCAAGCGTTGCGGGGACTTTTTTACATTCAGGGTTTAAATAGTTAAGGAGTAAGGGAGTTAAGCCAATAGCCTTGCGGGCGTGAGCCATCTTTTCACCCTTTCACCCTTTCACCCTTACTACATTCGGCAGAAACTGGGTTCGACTTTGCGCCAAACTCCGACATCGTCGCGCCGGTGGAAGTAGAAGTTCTGCGCGTTGCGCTGAATCACATTGCTTTCCTTGAACAATTGCATAATCTCGGCGTATTCGGCATCGAATCGTGTTTCGAGGTCGTACAGTTTCGATATGCTCTTATAATCGAGATCGCCGCTCTTGTTTCGTTCCAGCAGCGTCATGGCCAGTTGGTACATAGGGTCGTCCGTTCCCTTCTCGGTCTGCTGCACATAGCGTTTGAGGTAGTCCACCAGCCGTTCGGCGGCCATGTCGGCGCGTTCGTCGAAGCCCTTCACATTGTTTGCAGCCACCGTCATGCGGAAGTCTCCCACCGTCATGGTGAAGCCGCCTTGGCTCTCACTGCGCAGCTGACCGTATTCGGCCATCACGTCGCGGAAGGCGCGGCTTTCGTTTTCCAGCCATTCGCGGAACTCGGTAACGGCCGTCACCACATCGTTCAGCCGCGCCTGCACGTCTTGCGCAAACTTCTCGCGCAACTCTTCGTATGCCTGTCGGCGGTTGTTCTTCTCCTCGTTGGCCTCGTTCTGCAGCGTGGCCAGCAATTCCTTCTTCTCCTCGGGCGAAAGGCCCTCAAGCATTTCCTTTTTCATCTTTGTTGTTGTTTTTGTTCATTATAAAATTGTATTTCACTTTCAGTGTTGGTTGTGCCGCATTTGGGCTCTCGTCTTTCAGCCCGCCCTTGCGTTTGATGGCGCGCAGCTTTACGGCCAGGGCTTCGAGTTCGTCGACCGAAATGCGGCAAAAGCGTTTGCCCATGATGCGCGGATGCTGACAGAAGGCGTCCACGCAAGGCCATTGGGTGGTGTCCACGCCAAGCTGTTGCATCAGCTTGAGCACCGAGCTGCGCCGCTCTTTCAGCTCGCGCGACGCTTCGTCATCGTCTACAACGCGTTTCATGTCGCGCAGCATCACGCGGTATTCCTCGGGGTGCATCTGCCCGAGGTGGTCGGTACGGCCTTTGGTATACTGATATACCAGCGTCTGCTTGTCGGCGTAGGGCATTCGGGCCAGCAGCGCGTAGAAGTGGCGGTAATTGAATTCGGGGGGCATATTGCTTGCTTTTAATGTTGTTTGAATGTGTCTACCTCTTAGCCCATATCCCCTCTTCCCTGAAGTCGGCGTAGTTTGCCCTTACCCGTGCCAGGCTTTCGGTAAGGCCGTTGGTCAAGTCGGAAGCTTCCAGAAGGGGCATGCCGTCCATTGAGAGGTAGGTCGTGCCGTTGTGTTCCATCAGCTGCAGGCGACGTCGCGACTCGTTGTCGAGCAGCTTCACACGCCGAGCCTCTATTCTCCTTGCGCGCACCTCGTGCCATACTTGCATGCGCGCCATTATTGTTTCGATTATCTGTTTCATTGTCTTGATTTTAAAATAAACTTAATTGGTCGCCCGGTTGCCGGACAATCTCCAGCCAAAAGTCGGAACTGGTTATGCTATGGAGCGTCTGTGGGTCGATGTCGTTGAACCAGTGCAGCCCATTGTCCAGCATCTTCAGTGGAGAGTGAACCAGGCGCGCCGATATGTGGCAGTGTATTGGTCTGAGAGTTTCGGGTTGTCCCGTTAACCACGACGAGCGTGGACAGTGGCAATCGTCAATTATTCCGACAACCTCGTAGATTCTGTCAACATAGCCCGACTCGTGGCCAACCCAGTGCACCGTGAATTTATCTCCCTTGTGTATCATTCTGTTTCTCTGTTAGATAAAACCTAATTCCCATCTTCTCTGCCCGCTGCTCCAACGTTGCCGAGCGACGCGTGTCGGCGGTTATCGTTGCATCCGACGATGCGCGGGGCACCACATAGCCACGCTTGCGAAGCCTGTTGCGCAGACATATTTTCTCTTTTGGGGCTTTCACCACGCGCAGTGCGGTCTTTTGTTCGAGCCCGAAGGACACCCGCCGACGTTCGGCCATCACCGTGCGCTTGCGTGTCTCTGCACTCCGCTGGTACATTTCGGAGAAAGCTTCCGCCGACAGTCGGTCCTTATTTCCTATGCCAGGCTTAAACTGGTAGGCCTTACCGTATTTCAGCAGATTGGCCTTGCCTGCATTACCCTGTCCACGGTTGGCTCGTACGGCGTGCTTAACGGCATTGGCCTGCATCGTGTGTACGAACTCCGCGCTCTTCTCCAAGCCCATTTCGCGCGCCAGGCGCACGGCAGTTCGCAGCGACACCCCGAGGTGACGAGCCACCTCTTCGTTCTTCGTATGGGCGAAATGCTCTTCCATCCATACCCGCTCCTCGTCCGTGAGCGTCATCTTTCCCCATTTCCCACGTATCATGGCTTGTGCGTTTCAAACATTACCTCTATTCCGCAGCTGCTGGCCACATCCAGTTCCAGCTTCGCGCCTTTGCTTAACTCCCATCCGCGCAACATGTATATGCGGTCGCATTGTAACAACATGCCGATATCCACGCGCATGTGGCGTCGCCAATCTTCGCTCTGGGGCAGTCCGTTGTCGAATGGGTTGATGGGCGTGTAGCCGTCGCCCCTCAACTTGCGGGCGGCCGCCGCGAACGCGGCCTTGCGCTCGTCCAGGTCGTGGTGCGCAATCGCACCGCTGATGTAGATTCTCTTGTTGTTCATAATTCTTGTCGTTTTTAATGTTATTTTGAATTTTCATTTTAAAATACCCCTATTCTCCCGAACCGGGATATTATCGCTACCTTTGTAGCGTACAATCATATAATTAACGTTATGAGCATTAATAATTCCCTTTATGAGCTGCTCGCCACCGAGTATGCCAAAATCAAGTGTCCCGTCTGTGGCAAATCGCCCTGTCTGGAGGTCTCGTCTTATGCCAAGTTCTATACGCATTCATGCGGACACCCGGAGGTGGAACCTCTAATAGAACGGGCCGACCAGAAGTGTGTCGCATCGCTAAACGACGGGAAGCCTCACACCGTGCGCCTTGTCCCACCACCTGAAAAATAGCAGGATGTCGGCACTTATCCTTTCCTCGCCTGGGGGCAACTCAGCGATAACCCGTTCGAGGTATGCTTTCAACTCGGCCGATGTCATTGTCCTGCCGCGCTCCTCGTAAACCATGTTGTTTCGTATCTTTCCCATATTGTAACCGTTTTATTCGAAATCCTTTTTAAAAACATCCCTATTCTCCCGAACCGGGATGTCGCTAAACAAATACATAATAACAAATACCATAATCACTTACCCTTCCGCGAACTTGTCCAGTTCGCTTTCCATGTCCTCGCCCCACACGCGTCTCGCTCCCTCGTCCCAGATGACGTACCGCCCGCCTGGCTTAAATCGGCCTTTGCTTATCGCGACATACCCCTTTACCAGTATCTTCTGCGTGGCATCGTACATCACCGCGTCCGCCGCCTGTCCCTTAGGCTTGTCGCCTGTGGCGTGCGAAACGAATATGATCAGCTTGTCCGCGTGCGCCTCCTTAAACCGCTGGTATTCGGCATAACGCATCCGCGTGTATTGGAAACTGTCTATCACAACGATGTCGGGGCTTTTGGGGCGACTCAGCCGTTCGTGCAAGTCCGCCATGCTCTCGCGGTTCAGCAGCACCACCCTCCGTGCCACGTCCATCATCCCTGCACGGATGAAGGCATTCTTCATCGTCAGGCTGTCACCCTCCTCGAGGCTGTCATAAGCCACGCGGCCGAAACGGGCCAGTTCCTTGCAGAGTTCCAACACGAAACTGGTCTTGCCCGAACCGCTCTTGCCCCATATCAGCCAAACGCCGGTGCGGTCTATCTCGCCAAACGCCTCGTGCCAACGCTCAGACAGCCGGTAGGTGGCTCGTTCCAGCATGTAGACGTCGCTTACCGACAGCGCGCGGTTCAGACGGCGTGTCCCGTCCTTGTTCTTTACGCTCTTAACCATCGTTCAAACGCCGTTTAATCAGCGTTCGAACGCCTCTTGTTCGCGCATCCGGCGCGCACGGTGCACGGCCTTTTTCACCCGTCGCAAGTCGAATCCGCACTCCTCGGTCTCGCGGATTATCTCCGAAATCCTGTCCTTGTCCGTCACGCCGTTCAGCGTGCACACGGCATAGACGTCGTTGGGTCTGGTGGGCTCAAGCTCGAAGAACTTGCGCCCGATGCGGCTGTCTATCTCGTTGTAGCCCTTCTTGTCGTAACGCAGGCCGTTCCGCATGCGCCTCTTGATGTAGGCCGTCGAGAAGAACACGATGCCGCAGCGTTCTTCCAAACGGTTGTACAGGTCGATGAAGTAATGGAATACGCGCTCGTTCAGCTTGTCGGCCTCGTCGAACACCAGCAGCGGGCGTTCCATCTGCACCAGCGCGGACGTAATGGCGTCCAGGCTGTCGCGCAGCGTCTGCCCGTCGGTGCGGATGCCGATGCGCCGGGCGATGTCGCGGATGAAATCTCCGCGGCGCATGTCCTCGGAACAGAGAATGTAGAACACCTCCGAGTGCTCCGCCTCGTATTGCCTAGCGGTCGTGGTCTTGCCGCACCCGGCCTCGCCAACCACCCACGTCACGTTCTTCCAACGCTGCGCGTCTTCCAACGCGAAGCGCATCTCCTGGCTGGCCGTCGTCTCGGCCGTCCGCCATTCCGCCTGCCCCATGTCGCCAACCTGCGCCTGCAAGTTACGCCACATGTCCGCACTGATGTTCTCCCACTTGCCGCCCAATATCGCGCTGAGCGTGGCCGCACTTGTGCCGCGCAGGCTCTGGGCGGCCTTGTTCTGCGAGGGGTATTTCGCCACGTAGCGGCGAAGCGCTTCCCTTATCTCTTCCTTTTGTCTATTCTCCATGATGTCTTATGTTTTTTGTTTATAATTTTCCTGCCGTTTTCTTCAAGTTCGCTTGCGGAATAGCCAGCTCCGCACTGTTTTCCTTCGCGTTGAGCCAGTCGTCCATCGAAATCCTTTTAGTGTGCACGCCCAGCTCGAAGTCGGCCGCGGACATGCCGTACTTTGCCACGCGCCGCTCAACCTGCCGTTCTATCTCCTCGTTGGCGCGTTTGCCCGCGCCCTTTATCTGCGGAGCGTTCAGGCCGTGCTGTTCGGGAGCGGTGCCGTTCTCGTGCTCTATCTCGCGGGCGGCCACCTGCCGGTCTATGCGGTCGCGCAGGTTGGCCTCCTGCTCTTGCCGTATGAATTGGTGGTCGGCCGCGGTCTGGTCTTGCTTGGCGCGCCGTATTACGAAGTAGGGCTCGGCTGTGCGTTCGAAACGCAGGCTGCCGTCGGCCTCTTGCCTGTAAAGCCGCACCGAGGTCATGTCGTAGGGGTCGTAGGCCACTACGAAGCGGCGGTATGTGTTCCGCCTGCGCCAATCGTGGTCGGGCTCTCCGGGCGCGCTGTACACCTCGTAGCTGTACTTCTTTCCCTTCACCGTGATGGTGACGCCCTGGTCGGTGAACGTCACCGCCTTTTCCGTAAACATCCAGAACATGTCCACCATATCGTATGTCGTCACCTCTTGCGTATCCTCGTTCACGCCCGCCTCGTACATGTCGATGCGCCTCTGCCCAGTGGAGGGGTGCAGCCCCTCGTTCCATTCCTTGCGGGCTGCGGCGTAGGCGTCTTTCAGTTCGTCCAGCGTGTACAGCGCATCCTTATTCGCAGCCAAGAACTCCACGTTGGGGCGGCTGCCCCGCTTCACCGTCCCCACGTTCTGGCCCGTGAAACGCCAGTCCTTGTGCAGCACCTGCGCCTGCACGCGGCCGAAAACGCTCTCGATGGTCTTCGACTCGCCGTTGTAGGGCATCGTCGGGCGGTGCATCGTGGCCACTTTGCCCAGAAAACCGCTCGCCGCGTGTTTCTTGTGCCCTCCCTGGTTGTCCGTCACCAGCTCGTAGGGCTTGTGCCTGCTCGTCTGTATCGCCATACGCAGCGCGTGATATTGCGCCAGATAGTCCTCCGTGTCGCTGATGTGGTAGCCCAGCAGCACCTCCGTGGCGGCGTCCATCACCTCGTAAACGCATGTCGTGCGCACCTTGCCGTCCTCGTCGCGGTAGTACAGGTTCAGTTTCGTTCCGTCGCCATACCACAGGCTGTCGCGACGCGTGGGCAAGGCTGTGCGGTGCTTGCGGTTGAACCGCTGGCGGGCCTCTTGCTCGCCGTGCGCCGCGTCGTACCACAGCGGCTGCACCTCGGGCGAGTTGAGCCAGCGTTTAAGCCCGCTCAAGCTGCGGATGGGTTTCCATCCCCTCTCCCCGGCTATCTCGTTGGCGCGCTCCAACAGTTGACTGTCGGTGTACACCGGTACGCGGCTGCGTTTCAGCGCAATGAGCATGCGCCCGAACTCCTCCGTTATCTTCAAGGTGTTCGTGTTGCCCACCTTGCCGCTAACCAACGCGGCGTAGCCCTCTTCCTTAAACGCCTTTATCTTAGCCTTCAACCGCGCTGTGTTGGCTGGTAGGGTATGCCCGTATGTCTCGCGCAGCTTCTCGCAGCTCGCCGCCACCACGTCCCACACGCCGCCCATGCCAATGCCCAGCGAGGCGCGGGCGGCCTTGCATTCGGCCATGCGGCGCAACAGCGTGCGGATGACGCTCGCGTTCACGGTGTATTCTTCAATGAGCTTGCCCGTCAGGTGCTGCCGCGCGCCGTCCTTCTCATAGGTGTAGGCCTCGTAGAACTCGCGCGCCTTGCCGTCAAGGCGCAGCGTCTTCTGAATCTGCGCTTGCTTCATCTTCTCTACCGGGTCGCCGTACTTCTCCACGAACGCGCGTTTGTACTTCTCTGGAATCGACGCCCACGAGTACAAGGCCTCGCAACCCTCGCCACCGCCGCGACGAACGCACTCGATGTTCTTGCGAGTGATGTTTGAGCGCAGCGTATTTCGGCTAATAACCCCCGCTGTGAGGTCGGCGAAACTTACGCATAATATGTTGTTATAGTATTCCATATTGCATTAACGTTGTGGAATGTAAAATCGGGAATGGCTTACAGCCTTGCGGCTAGTTCCTGGCAGCTTTCAAAATCGGATATTGTACTAACGTCCGCCTCTTTCACCAGGTCTCCATACTTGTTCGTTATGGTGACCGTCCCGTTCCTTTTGTCTAGTCGCAACACCGCTCCGTTCCGAAAGTATTGCACCATCAGCCCCTGATGGTCGTGTATCGTCTCTTCGATAGGTAGACGAACTTTCTCCTTTCCGCCAAGTTGCGACAAGGCTACATGGCGTATCTTGCGCGCGGTGTCGGTATCCACCTTAAAGTTCAAGGTGTCAGACACCATGCCTTTGCTGATGTTGAAAATTTTCCTCAGATGAATCTTCCCATCTGGACTTAGCTCGATGTATCTTTCCATTTTTCTTGTTTTATTATGTCCTTCGCGCTTTTTTTTGTAACTTTGGGCGCAAATGAACTGTTCAGATGTTGCAAAGTTATAGATAATTTTCAATATCGCAAAATAAAACGTAGAAAAATGTCAATATCAAATACAACTTTTTCAGAAAGATTACAGATCTTCATGGACAACAAGGGCTTGAACGATAATAAAATGACTGTAAAAGCAGGTCTATCTATTGGACAGCTAGGCAAAGCGAGAAATGGCACAAAAGGCTTGAACTCTGCTTCTATTGAAAAAATTCTATATGCATATCCTGATCTAGATGCAAATTGGCTGCTCACGGGAGAAGGTGAGATGCTGAAATCAGAGAAGAGCAAACAAACCCCAGAAGTACAAGAGATACACCACCCACGCTCTGTGGAGAAGAAAGAGGCCATGCAGGTGGTATATTTATATGATTTCAAGGCCTCGGCAGGCTTGCGATCCTTGTTCGACAACAACCAGCACAGAATAATCGATGACATTCATATCCCCAATCTCCCCAAATGCGATGGGGCCATACACATTGTTGGCGATTCCATGTATCCCTTGCTCAAGTCGGGAGATATAATACTATATAAGCAGATGCCGCTCGATATCGAAAATCTGCTCTACGGCGAGATGTACCTGCTGTCCTATGATATAGACGGCGAGGACTATATCGTAGTGAAATATGTTCGCAAATCAGGGAAGGGAGAACCCTTCATAACCCTTGGTTCAGAAAACCCTGAACATGCGACACGCGACATAGACTTCCGGCGTGTCAATGCCCTGGCACTTGTTAAGGCCTCTGTACGCATTAACAGCATGAAGTAAGGCGTATTATTCGTTTCTATTATTTTTTATTCACTTAATGTTTTTCACAATGGCAAAAGAAGAAAAAGAAAAGGATGACGTGAAATATCCCCGTCCACAAAGAACGAGTGCGGAATACACAAACAGCACAGATTTTTTAGACGGACAATAATTTCACCACGACAGAAAGTAAGGCAACGACAACAATCGTTGCCTTTACCACCCACATAACCTTGCCCACCATTGCAGCCCGTTCTTTAAGCACCTTGGCATTCGTGTCATAACATTCCTGGTTCTCTTCAATGGCGGCAACAAGCAGCATGTGCCTGTATTTCTTGTTTGTATTATAAGCCTTCATTAGGTCCGCAGTTATGCAATTCCTCGGCTCGTTTCCTATATTCTTGAACAAATGCACCTGTATAACGCATGAAAACATCATGGCCGTCGCCACTCCCATACCAGCCCATAGCGTATAACCGATAATGAGCATGGGCAACTCATGGCAGCCAACCAGATATGCCGTCACGCCCGAAAACACGGTCAAAACAAATCCAAACAAGGTATAAGCCCGGTCAGAAGACCTGCGCAACTGTTCAAGAGAACTTTCCGCTAACTTGTCCGAACGCTCTAAAATCAACTTAAGCGTATCGTCATCTAAAAACTCTATCTGCTTGTTGGTAATATTATAATGAGCACACATACACATACTTTTTTAGTCGTTTTACACTGCAAATATACACAAAACCTCTGTAAACAAGGCTTTTACAAGATTTTATTAGCTAAAAACAGCCGCCCAAAAACGGGAATAAGCCCCCCCCTATAACGCATTTTCACCCCAAAAACACGCGTTTTTCTGCATTAAATACCCAAAAATCGCCACAATTAAACGTTAAAAATGCACCCCCAAACGCACCCCCTACCGTTACATTTCGTTTTGCAACGCACCCCCAAACGCACCCCCAAACGCACTCCCACCCCGTCTTTTTAACATTTCCAACCTCTAAAATAGGGGTGCAAATGGCCGCATGAACACAAAAACGGCCTGCGTGCCGTTCAAATTGCGCACACAGGCCGTTCAACCGCTGTTTAATCAATGTTTTAGCGAACTTGCTTCTTTGCAGTATGGCGTATCAGCTCGCCTGCCCTGATAACCGCCTTCTTATTCAGCACAACGCCCCCTTTGCTTAGTCCCACGCGCTCCAGCGAGCTCTGAGTTATGCCCAAGTCCTCTGCCGTCAAAACGCTGTAAACGGCAGGGATAGAACCAAAATAATAATTGCGCCGCCCATGCAGCAGATGAACATGAATAACCTTTGTCATAATCGTAATATTTGGGCACAAATATACAAAATAATAACTATTTACGATAATTCAATAAAAACAAATTTAACCCAACATCGAATATCGCTACATGGAAAGCAGGGCAAAACCTGAGCAACGAACGGTTAAAACACCCCATAGCCCTCAACATAAAGCATCCTGCCCATACACTAGGAACAACGCTTTGTATGGTAGTTGTTAGGCCCATACAAAGCAAAAGAAACACGCGAAAACCCCTCGCCGCAGCTACCAATGTAACATTCACCCCTCGAACACCATTCAAAAAACGCCTACATGTAACACGAATGTAACGCGAATGTCACATCTCGTTTTACCCCCACCTCTCCATCCCTTTTCGTAACTCCCTGAAAACTAACGCAATGCTCCTTACCTCATTTTCACGTTTCGTTATACCCCCCGTACTTTGTCAAAAATTAAGGTAAAGACAAAAACATTTGTCGCTCTAAACAACAGGTATAAGGGCGCAAACCGATGGTAACAAGTAGTAATGTGGGGGATTTTCGCCCCTCTCCAGATGGCATTAAAGCCCACCAACTCACCCATTGCCAGTCTTAATGCAACAACATAAAAACTAAAAACCACATTTAACAACGCGCGCGCTAACACATAGTGCGCATAAACAAAACTATGTTGCCCAGCGGAACAGCCCGTGCAGCGACAAATAACCAAACAATACTGCAAACGATGAAGAAAATGAAGACCTATCCTGTGCTCCTAGCTCCCGCATTGCTTACGGCCGTAGGTGCACAAGCTAAACAGGTGAAGAACAATCGAGCCGACGACACACGCCGTCCAAACGTCATAATCATTTATGCCGACGACTTGGGATATGGCGACTTGCAATGTTACGGCGCCAAAAACGTAGAAACACCCAATGTAAACCGCCTAGCAAATCAGGGGGTCCGCTTTACCAATGCTCATGCCGTGGCTGCAACAAGCACACCTTCGCGCTACTCGTTACTCACTGGCGAATATGCTTGGCGACGCCCCGACACCGACATCGCACCTGGAAATGCAGGTATGATTATTCGTCCTGAACAGTTTACCATTGCCGACATGTTTAAAAGTGTGGGCTATTCCACATGCGCCATTGGCAAATGGCACTTAGGATTGGGCGACAAGGGAGGCGAACAAGACTGGAATGCACAATTACCAGCAGCCCCAGGCGACTTGGGTTTCGACTATAGTTACATCATGGCAGCCACGAGCGACCGTGTTCCTTGCGTGTTTATCGAAAACGGACACGTGGCCAATTACGACCCCACAGCACCTATAGAAGTGAGCTATAAACGCAATTTTGAGGGCGAGCCCACTGGCAAAACACATCCCGAACTGCTCTATAACCTCAAGTCGAGCCATGGGCATGATATGAGTATTGTTAACGGAATTGGCCGTATTGGTTATATGAAGGGCGGTGGAAAGGCGCTTTGGAAAGACGAAAACATAGCCGACTCAATCACTACGCACGCCATTAACTTTATTCGCGACAACCAACATCGCCCCTTCTTTATGTATTTTGCCACCAACGATGTGCATGTTCCACGTTTTCCACACGCTCGTTTCCGTGGGAAAAATGCCATGGGCTATCGTGGCGATGCCATTGTGCAGTTTGATTGGAGTGTTGGACAACTGATGAAAGCCTTAGAGCAATATGGATTGGCCGATAACACACTCATTATTTTGAGTAGCGATAATGGCCCTGTGGTTGACGATGGTTATGCCGACAGAGCCGAAGAACTACTCAATGGGCACAGTCCCGCTGGCCCATTCAGAGGCAACAAGTATAGTTCGTTCGAAGGTGGAACAGCAGTTCCCGTAATCGTATCGTGGAAAAAGGGCATAAAGGGCGGTCAGCAAAGCAATGTTTTGATGTCGCAAATAGACTGGCTTGCGTCTTTGGGCCAACTTATTGGTGCTCGATTGCCAAAGGGAGCAGCTAGCGACAGCGAAGCCCGAATGGAAAATCTCTTGGGTAAGAGCAATGAGGGGCGCCCCTGGATTATCGAGCAAAGCAACTCACGTGTGCTCTCGGTGCGCACTCCGCAATGGAAATTTATTGAGCCTAGCGATGGAGAGAAGATGATTTCGTGGGGTCCGAAGATTGAAACGGGTAATAATCCTGCTCCGCAGCTTTACGATATGACAAAGGGCGAATACGAAAAAGACAACGTAGCTAAAGAAAATCCCAACGTGGTGTTCGAACTACAAAACGTATTGCGCAGAGAAAGAGCGAAGAAAAGGTGAAAGGGTAAAAAGGCTTATAAGCCCTTTTCACATCATTCTCTTGGTATTCTAGCGTAAAAACCGTAATTTTGCAGGGAATTATTATCAATACAATTATGTCATACAACTTATTAAAAGGTAAGCGCGGTGTTATTTTTGGAGCGCTCAACGACATGTCAATCGCATGGAAAGTGGCAGAACGCTGCGCCGAAGAAGGTGCAAGCATTGTGCTGAGCAACACCGAAATGGCCCTTCGCATGGGCGAACTAGACGCGCTGGCAAAGAAGATTAATGCCCCTGTTGTGGCTGCCGATGCCACCAACTACGAAGAACTTGAGAATGTATTTGTACAAGCTCAAGAGCTATTGGGTGGCAAAATCGACTTTGTGCTACATTCTATTGGAATGAGCCCTAACGTGCGCAAGCGTCGCACATACGATGATTTGGACTACAATTGGCTGAACAAGACTCTTGATATCTCGGCTATCTCTTTTCACAAGATGCTGCAAGCCGCTAAGAAGGTAGACGCAATTGCCGAATATGGTTCGGTAGTGGCACTTACATACATTGCCTCGCATCGCACATTCTTCGGTTACAACGATATGGCCGACGCAAAGAGCTTGCTAGAAAGCATCGCCCGTAGCTTTGGTTATATCTATGGACGCGAAAAGAACGTGCGCATCAACACCATTTCGCAATCGCCTACACCCACAACAGCAGGTAAGGGCATCAAGGACATCGACAACATGATGGACTTTGCCGACAAAATGTCACCACTTGGAAACGCTTCTGCATTGGAATGTGCCGACTATTGTGTTACGCTCTTTAGCGACCTTACTCGTAAGGTTACTATGCAAACACTCTTCCACGATGGTGGTTTTTCGAACATGGGCATGAGTCTGCGCGCCATGAACCAATACAGCAAGGACCTTGGTCCTTACGAAGACGAGAACGGAAAGATTATTTACGGATAATTTAAACGGTGTTTTGCATCGATTAGCTGGTGTGTCAATGGTTACACCTAGCATTTGCGATGAGAAAACACTCCGTATTCATACCGCAAACGCTGCTCTTGCCCCAAACAAGGGTGGCGTTTGTTTGCTTTTTAAACAGTATGCGCTGGCGTCTTAACCTTTTTGTGTGGAGAAAATAGAACAAAGCATCAATTGAAATCCACCATTTTTACCAATAACACCACGCTAGCTTACATATAAACCGCTTATAGCATCACATCATTGTTTTCTTCATTATGATACCTCTAAATATCATTGATAGAATATACTTTGCGGGCGAACGTCTTTATGACCTTGGAGGTTTCAGGAGAATGAACGGACCAAGTGCGATAGTCTATGTTTTAACTCTTCCATTCTTTTCATTATTAAATAAATTGCATGAGCAAAACCTGCTACCTTTTAATAAAAAGTTCGCGCTCCTTTACATACTTGCTGCTTTAGGAGGTCTTTATTTCTGTGTTTGGTTAGTATATATAAAGCGTGGCCGACACGAACGCGTAATGAATTACTATAGCAGCAAGGCAATAGACACTCGCGGATGCCACTATTTCTATATTGTCAGCGGAATTGTTGTGGGCTTAGTAATCGCAATTATAATTACCATATATGGTTCTTCTTTTCTTCCGAAATGACTTTTATAACACATAGAAACAAATACAACTAGGATACAAAGATTTTAGAGTCTTACAATCTTACCAATTTACCGTTATGGCACATTTTAACATCATTGATAGAATATACTTTGCAGGCGAACGAAGCCATGATAGAGGCGACAGAAAAGTAAGCGGACCAGGCGCAATAGCAATGGGTTTACTATTCCCTTTACTTATATTGTTAGACAAATTGAATAAACTACACTTGCTGCCTTTTGGTAAACAACTCTCAATACTATATGTATGTGGATCCTTTTTAGCGCTTTTCGTCGGTATTTGGAGGTATTATGTAAAGACTGGTCGACACGAACGCGTGATGAATTATTATCGTGGAAAGCCAACAGACACCTCTACATATAACTATGCGTATATCATCGGGTGGATGATAGCGTGTCTTGTTGTAACACTGCTAATACACCAATGCGACATTTCCCTTCCCCCACGACAGGTTTTATAGCGCCTCTTCAATTATTACCGATGTCTATTGGAGTAATACCCCTAGCTACTTTATAATAGCTTAATTGGGGAAAAACGTTTAATCAAAGCTCACGATGAAAGAACAAATCATAGAACTATTAAAACAAGGACGCAAGTTAGAGGCTGTAGCCACAGCACATCGTTTGGGTGTAGGAACATTGGAACAAGCCAAACGATATGTTGATGCCGTGGAAAGCGAAACGATGAACAGCAATTGCCCTAACGACAACGACCAAGTAGCACGAAGCTGGACAGTGAGATACGATGGTGACAAGCCCGTCTCTATTACCCTACGCGACCATCGTGGCGAACGACTAGTGGTGGAAGGCTCGGCAGAATGGCATTCTATTCTGGCTCAAGATGGATTGTTAAGAGCCGCTATACAAGGCAAGAAAGGCGCTAATGCAGACTCGTGGAATAATCACGAAGACGAGAAAAGCAACACAAGAGGCTTTTGGACTCGAAAATATAAAGACGGAACACTCAAAGAAATCGTCCTCGCCCTACTGCTAATCGTTTCGGTATTCGGAACTTTGTTCTTTCTATTTCGCAGTGGCGCCTACGGTTACTGGGGTTTGGTGCAACAACTGGGCTACGCAGCGTTTTGTTTCTTTACTGCATTTGTCCTGTTTAGAGTTGCATTGAAGGAAAAAGATAAGTTTTATTGGCGCATTTTAAGAGCATTAGTGGGCATTGGTGCCAGTGTATATGCTTGCTACATTTCGGTGAATTTAGTGAGAGATGTCTTTATAGACGATGTTAAGGTTTACCAAGGTAAGATAGGACTAAGTACTTCTACTTCTAGAAAGCGAACCAATTACTACATTTATTGGGAGAGAGAAAACGGAAGCACGAAAGAAGAACATAATATTACTCGTGCACTTTACTACGATTTGCAACCCTATCAGTATGCGCGAGTAGTGTATTGGCCCAACACAGGCGTGATAAAAAGCGTGCAACCGCAATTTGCATGCCCATGAAGCAACCAATGTAATAAAAACCAAACGTTTGCGATTAAACCAACGTTTTCGTTAAGCCAGATGAACAATGTCAAGCTTGCTCGTACATTGTCATGGCGAGAAAACGCACTTTTCAAGGAACGAAAAGAACGTTTTCGTTAAGCCAGATGAACAATGTCAAGCTTGCTCGTACATTGTCATGGCGAGAATTGGAAATCGCCAACACGGAGCTTTAGGCGAAGTGGAAAGGCAAAACGCACTTTTCAAGGAACGAAAAGAACAGAAAAATCTTCACAAGCAGAAACAAAAAAACACCTCATTGCCCTTTCGCAATAATCAACGATTGGCAATGAGGTGTTTTACATTTATCCTATTACTTTAACTCCAGTTCTACAGGACAATGGTCGCTCCCCAACACATCGGTGTGAATTTTGGCATCAAGCACTTCGGGTTGCAGTCTGTTCGACACGAGAAAATAGTCAATGCGCCACCCCGTGTTGCGTTCGCGAGCCTTAAACCTATACGACCACCAGCTATAAGTAACCTCTTCGGGATATTTCCAGCGGAAGGTATCTGTAAATCCAGCGTCCAACAGTTGTGTCATCTTTTGTCGTTCCTCGTCGGTAAAGCCAGCATTTCGCCTATTGGTTTTCGGATTTTTCAAGTCTATTTCCTGGTGTGCCACGTTCATATCTCCACAAACAATCACAGGTTTCTTTTGGTCTAGGCTATGCAAGTAGGCCTGAAAATCGTCTTCCCACTGCATACGATAGTCCAATCTTCTTAGTTCGTCTTGCGAATTAGGAGTGTAAACCGTTACCAAAAAGAAATTGTTCATCTCCAAAGTAATCACTCTTCCCTCGTGGTCGTGCTGGTCAATACCTATGCCGTAAGTAACATTCAGCGGTTTATGGCGAGTATAAATAGCCGTACCAGAGTAGCCTTTCTTGTCGGCATAGTTCCAAAACGACTCGTACCCTTCAAATTGCAAGTCAAGTTGTCCGGCCTGCATTTTTGTTTCTTGCAGACAAAAGAAGTCGGCATCTAGCGTTTTGAATATGCTTTCAAAGTCTTTTCCAACTACGGCACGCAGTCCGTTAACGTTCCAAGAAATAAACTTCATATAGGATTATTGTTTATCGCCCTTAAGATAGAAGGGCATTTTAATTTCGTAAGTTTGGTTATCAAGCGTGATACGTTCGATAAGCAAACGAATAACTTGTTTGCCATTGTTTTGTTCCAACAATTGGCTTAACCTTTGAGTTTGGATATTTCCAGTTTCGATATGGTTCGCAAAGGTAAGTTTGCCGTTGGTGTCGTCGCATCTCACATCGATGGGTTCGCCCGCAATAGGGTTTGCGAGGTAGTATCCTTTCGTGTAATAATCTTCCAGCAGATACGAAGGCAACTGCACTTTCATCTTCACTTCAGCCGGATCTGCTTTAGAAATTTTGTTTTGCAGTTCGGTTCCAGCTTGCACTAATCCACTAACAGCCTTCACGGGGAATCTATTTATCACCAGCATAGTATCAGCAGTGATGGTCCAAGCCACATTAATCGAGTCGTATTTATTCTCAATGTGGCTTTTTCTGAAGTACAATTTGCCGGTATAATTGCCTTTAACGGCATTCATAATAACCGCGCGTTCGGTATTAGAGATTTGTTTATACCTAATTTCTTGTCCCTCGTCACCACCATTAAGACAAGCAGTTAACGACATCATTGCCATGCCACAGAGGGCAAAAGCAGCCATTTTAAATGTTTTCTTCATTTTGTTCATTGTTGATTATAACTACGAGATAAACGCATGTTTGCGTTTTTCTTGCATCTCATACCTATAAAAAATGTTATTTAGGGCGTATCAAGTTCATAAACTCTTCACGTGTTTTAGCCTGATTAAAGGCGCCACTAAAGTCGCTAGTGGTGGTTACCGAGTTTTGTTTTTCCACGCCACGCATCTGCATACAAAGGTGTTTAGCCTCTACCACCACCATCACGCCAAGCGGTTTAAGTGTGTCTTGAATGCAGTCTTTTATTTGTTGAGTCATGCGTTCCTGCACTTGTAGGCGATGACTAAAGATGTCTACCACACGTGCTATTTTGCTTAAGCCAGTGATATAGCCGTTAGGAATATAGGCAACGTGCACTTTACCGAAGAAGGGAAGCATATGGTGTTCGCACATCGAGAAGAAATCGATGTCTTTAACGATAACCATTTGGTTGTATTTCTCTTCAAAAAGAGCGTCGGTTAGCACCTTTCTGGCGTCTTGTGTATAGCCTCGAGTAAGCACCTGCATGGCTTTTGCCACGCGCATAGGTGTTTTTTCAAGCCCTTCTCGTGTGGGGTCTTCGCCCAAGAGGGCCAACACCTCTTTATAATGGGCGGCCAATTGGTCAAGCCCTTCTCTGTATTCTGGTTCCAAGTTCATGATTAGTATTGTGGCATTGTTGATTGTTTCGCTCGTTTTTGTTCTTTTCGTTCCTTGAAAAGTGCGTTTTCTCGCCATGACAATGTACGAGCAAGCTCGACATTGTTCATTTGGCTTAACGAAAACGTTCTTTTCGTTCCTTGAAAAGTGCGTTTTCTCGCCATGACAATGTACGAGCAAGCTCGACATTGTTCATTTGGCTTAACGAAAACGTTGATATTAATATTGCACCGTTATTTTTCCTTTCACGATAACCGCTTGTTTATACCCCAGCGCCTGTATAGCGTTGAGCATGCGAGTGGCCTCTTCAATGCTGCGATAATTACCCACTCGGCAAATCCATCTTGGCGAATAAAAGTGCACATAGATAGGCTGGTCGGGGTAAGCAGCTTTAATCCGGTTTCCAGTTTGTTGCGCTCGGTTTTTGTCGTCGCGCGAGTTACCGCCAGCATAGGCTTGCACGCGGTAGCCATCCACCTTATAACCGCCCTTCATCACCTTTTTTCGGGTGTCTATAACGGGGATATTTAGGTCTCCACCATCGTCGCCAAGGGCGTTATTCTTTTGCGTTGATTCCCTTTTATTGGTTTCGTTCTTATGCATTTGTTCCGTTTCACGCTTGTCGTTGGGCAATCGCGAGGCGGTGTTTGTTTCGGTTGTTGTTTTACCGTTAAGAGTTGAACCGTTGTTTACGGTTGTAGCTGTTCGTTCGTTGGGATTTGGGTTAGCCCACTTCCCTGCGTTACCCTTGCCGTTAACCAATTGTTCTATTGCGGCACTCTGTGTGACGGTCACAACACCTTGCGTTTTGGTGTCGCGACGGCGCAAATAGTCGGTAAAGGTTTGTGCCTCTACGGCTATTGTTATACAAACCAATATGGTGATAAGCGTTACCAGACGTTTCATTGATATGGATGTTGGGGCGTGCGCTGTGTGTAGCCAAGTTTTGTTTTGGTATATCAGCAGGCACTCCGCGTTAGAGAAGTGGATGTTAAGTATAGCGGAGTAGCCCTGTAGGCAAGCTTTCGTTGCCCGAAAGAGCCACTCCGCCAAGAAGTTTCATTGCTTGTTATTTCTTCCAAGCGTCGATAATACCCTTAAAGTCGGCGCATTTCAATGCAGCACCGCCGATAAGACCACCGTCGATATTAGGTTTAGCAAACAGTTCGGGTGCATTGCTGGGTTTAGCACTACCGCCATAGAGGATAGAAGTGTTTTCAGCCACCTCGTTACCATATTTCTCAGCGATAACCGAACGAATGAAAGCATGAATTTCTTCAGCTTGTTCAGCAGTAGCAGTTTTACCCGTACCGATGGCCCAGATAGGTTCGTAAGCCACGATAACGTTAGCAAACTCTTCTGCAGAGAGGTTAAACACCGAGCCTTCGAGTTCGGCTTTCACCACTTCGTTTTGTTTATTAGCTTCGCGTTCGGCCAAAGTTTCGCCGATGCAGAATATCACCTTCAAACCATTTTTTAGTGCGAGTAGCACTTTTTCTTTCAAAATCTCGGGTGTTTCATTGTAATATTCGCGACGTTCAGAGTGTCCAAGTATTACATATTGTGCACCAGTGCTCTTCACCATCTCGGCCGAAACCTCGCCAGTGTAAGCACCTTGCTCTTTGTCGGCGCAGTTTTCGGCACCCAGTCCTACGAGTTGGCTATCCAAAACACCAGCCACGCTAGCCAAGTGTATGAAAGGAGTGCAGATAATCACGTCGCAATTGGGTTTGTCGGCTGCCAAAGCGTCGTTTACTTCTTTTGCCAATGCCAGGCCTTCTTGCAGGTTGAGGTTCATTTTCCAGTTACCTGCTACGATCTTTTTTCTCATTTTTCTTCTTTTTATCTTTAACAGTGTATATAATTTATTGCGTCTTCTTTGTTTCTTAATCCATTTTGTCCACGTCCAAAGTCGGTCGGCCAAGGTGAGCAAGAACAGTGGGAGCACAAACCAAAGCACCACCTTGGTGATGCGTGCCGTTACGCTAGCGGGGTCTATTTGTCCAATACTCTGTTTCTCGAGCGGTGCATCTAGCCTTTTTAGTTGAGGCAGAGCGTTATGACTCCATTTATTAATCACCACGCCATCTTTAATCAGCATTAGCCCGGGGTTGCTTCTTATCATTGTTTTGAGCGTGGTGCCATCGGTGATATAGAAAGGATATTCGGCCCCAGTGAGGTCTTGCCAACGGCTAATTGCTGCGTCTCCGCTTGCCGTTAGGCACATCATGGGCACGTTATGTCGCTTGGCATACTCATAAATCTGGTCAATCGCACCAAAATTGGTATCGTCTGCATGTTCCAAGAATGGCGATATCAGCAAGAAAGTGTATCCTTTGCGGTTTAACACCTCGGTTGTGATGTTGTCACCATTGTTAGGGTCTTCGATAGAGAAATCGTGAATAGGAGGCACGTAGCCCTCTTCGGTCTGCACGGTCTTACTATCTACGAAGGTCCACGTTGAGTCTGGATAATTCTCTAACGTAAATTCGCGTGTCTCTCCGTTTTTACTAAGTACGAAGGTTGTTTCGAATTGGGGTTGTTTTGCCCCTGGAGGGATTTCCATTCCCTTGCGTAGGTCGGCCCCAACATGATAGGGTCGGAAGTCGAAAAGGGGCAAAGTGTAGAGACACCAGGCACTCGACACGATGATGAAGAGCAGTGTATAATTGGTAACAATCCATTGATTGCTCTTTGAAACAAATCTTACCATGTGTAAGGGCCATTTTACCACCACCACAGCAGCCAGCAACAGCACAATGTTTTTGGCCAAGGTCTGCCCGTTGGTGAGATGGATGGCATCGCCAAAACACCCACAATCCTTCACAGGGTTAAAGAAATACACCCACAATGTGATGAGAGTCATCACGCTCATCAGCACCATCAGCAGCTTCGAAACCAATCTGCGCTGTATGGCGAAGAGCATATAAATGCCCAAAGCAAACTCTGTTGCAGCCAACACAATGGCGGTGAAGAGCGTCATCCATTCAGAAACGTAGCCCGAAAGTCCAACGGCTGTTAAATAGTCGTCAATCTTATATTGTGTGCCCAGTGGGTCGATGGCCTTGACATACCCCGAGAGTACGAAGACGGCAGCCAGCAACAGCCGGCACACATTGGTAAGTATATATATCAATCGGTTCACTTTCTAAATGCTGAGTACCTGTTAACGTCACAGGCCTTGTTGGTTATCCCTTATGGAAAAACCGCTTTTTTGCCACGTGTGTGTGCGTCAAGCGGTTTGATTTTCTTTCAACTTGATGGCGCCAAACACAGCATAGTTAATGATATCCATGTAATTGGCATCAATACCTTCGCTCACCAGCGTTCCTCCTTCAAGGTCTTCCATTTCTTTTATGCGTTGCAACTTGGTGAGTATAAGATCGGTATAGCTACTAACCCGCATCATTCGCCACGCCTCATCATAATCGTGGTTCTTCTTAAGCATCAGTTTGAGTGCCTCGTTGGCATACTGATTATAGAGGTTTAGAGCCTCTTCAGGTGTTAGGTCTACTTCATCAGCAAACCCTTTTTCCAACTGTATCAGTCCCACAATGCCATAATTCACCAGAGCAATAAATTCGGGGCGAATGCCTTCATCCACCATTGCCGTTCGTTTTATTTCGAGCGAGCGAATGCGTTTGGCCTTAATCAGGAGCTGATCCGTTAGCGATGTGGCCCTTAGAATGCGCCACGACGCGCCATAGTCGTGCAGTTTTCTCGTAAAAAGGTCTGCACACTCCTTGAGCGTGTCTTCAAACTGTACTTCTGTTGTTGTTTGTTGTGTCATCGTTCTTATGTTTTTAGGCCATTATACGTGGTGTGCTTAAACACATTGCTTGTTCAACACGCGAGGCTTTTGCATTGCCGAGCGCAGCCTAAGTTCTGCAAACTTAGTGCAAGCGAGCGCAATTAAAGCTGGCTTTTGCATTGCCGAGCGCAGCCTAAGTTCTGCAAAATTACACAATTATCGGCAAACGACAAAAGAAAAGGCACGAGTTATCGTGCCATGCGCGCCATCATTGCGCTTGTTTTTTCTGAATAGCCTTCACCATTTGGCAAAGAGCCTCGTAACGAATTTTCAACGAATCGCGCCTAACCAGCAATCGCGCCTTGTGTTGAGAAGTGAGGTTTGTGACCTTTAATGCCTCCTCTTGCACCTGCAAAGCCGAGTCGGTACGAGCTATATCCACCTGCGCCAACTTCATCGACGCTGTTTGCCAAAGGCTCAATGCAGTTTTTCGGGCATTGATGGCGCGCGGAAAACGGTCGCGCAACGCACTAATAGAGTCGAGCACATCCTGATATTGTGCTGCCTTATACAAGCTATCTATCTTAGCAAGCAGCGGTGCAGCCTTCTCGTCTTCGCTCTTTTGGCAGCTCGCTGTTACAGCAACGAGGGCCAAAAACAAAAATATCTTTTTCATTTCTAGTGTTTTACAAGCCATTAAGCTCATCCTTTGGGGGGTTATCGGTTATTGGGTTCATGGGCTTTTGATGTAGTTAGGGGTATTGTTATTTTATACACAAATGGCAAACATCGCTCGTTTCGCCTTATGCGTTCCAAATTGCCCCTTGAAGCACCATAATTTACAAAAGTAATAATAAAAAGCGAAACCGCCGAACCCTCTTTGCGTATTTTAAAATTTATTCTACAAATTGCACTCCATTTTGTATTCGCTAAGCCACAACCTGCCTGTCACCGCTTCAGCGAAACACATCTTGACAACATAGTCTCCTAAAATATAATGCACAACAAGCAACTATCAACTTTTATGCGTAACTTTGCACCATTAAAAAGACTTGTATTTAGAATGAAGATATTATCAAATGCCCAACTGGCAGAACTCCTCGATAAAGACATTTTTCACCAAATAGGCGAAGCTGCCGATGCCCTTGGCGTGCCTTGCTATGTGGTGGGAGGATATGTTCGCGACCTATTTTTGGAACGCCCGTCTAATGATATAGACGTGGTTGTTGTGGGCAGTGGCATACAAGTGGCCGACGCACTGCGTAAAAAACTTGGGAAAAAAGCGCACATATCGGTGTTTCGTAACTTTGGAACGGCACAAGTGAAGTTCAAAGGATATGAAATTGAGTTTGTGGGTGCACGAAAAGAAAGTTATAGCCACAACTCGCGTAAGCCTATCGTGGAAAATGGCACACTGGAAGACGACCAAAACCGCCGCGACTTTACCATCAACGCCATGGCAGTTTGCCTTAATGCCCAAAACTTTGGACAACTGGTCGACCCCTTCGATGGGATATACGACCTTGAAGATGGTATTATACGCACACCGCTCGACCCCGATATTACTTTCTCTGACGACCCGCTGCGCATGCTGAGATGTGTGAGATTTGCCACACAACTGCGCTTCTTTATCGAAGACGAAACGTTTGATGCACTTACACGAAATGCCGAACGCATCAAAATTATTAGCGGCGAACGTATTGCCGACGAACTAAACAAAATTATGATGACGCCGCAACCCAGCCGTGGGTTTGTGGAATTGCACCGCTGCGGACTGCTTCAACTTATTTTTCCCGAACTCACTAGACTGGATAATGTGGAGACTCGCAACGGACGGGCACATAAAAACAATTTCTACCACACGCTCGAAGTGCTAGACAATATCTGCCGAACCACTGATAACCTGTGGCTTAGATGGGCGGCCTTGCTGCACGATGTGGGTAAAGCCAAAACAAAACGCTGGGACCCTGCAGCGGGGTGGACTTTCCATAATCACAACTTTATAGGCGCAAAGATGGTACCCGACATGTTTAGACGCTTGAAACTGCCACTCGATGCAAAGATGAAGTATGTGCAAAAAATGGTTGACCTGCACATGCGCCCCATTGTTATTGCCGAAGACAATGTTACAGATAGTGCTGTGAGACGCTTGATGAACGATGCTGGCGACGATACAGACGACCTGATGACGCTTTGTGAGGCCGACATCACCAGCAAAAACCATAACAAGAAGCAACGGTTCTTAGACAATTTCCGCATTGTGCGCGAAAAACTGGCCGACCTCAAGGAGCGCGATTATAAACGCTTGCTGCAACCTGTGATAGATGGTAACGAAATTATGGAGATATTTCACCTAGGGCCGAGCCGCGAGGTTGGCACGCTTAAACAAACGCTGAAGGATGCTGTGCTAGATAATCGCGTGCCTAACGAACGCGAACCGTTGATGCAACTTTTGATAAAGAAGGCTCAAGAAATGGGCTTAGACGTGAACTAAGACACTAGGCTTAGGCTAACAGCGACTCCTTATTTGCGCGCACGCCACGAAAATAGCGTTCTAGCTTATTTCGACCTTAACGCTTTCGCGGGGTGCAATCGTGGGCTTATATGTTTTTAACCTTGTTTTATTGGGGATTTAAGTTGTGCGGACCTACAAAATGTAAAATATTTCACATAAATTTTAACATTATGAGTGGCTTTTTTCTCATCAACAGCCCACTCGCTCGCAAATAATCGATTCTCGCGAGAGTTTGTTGAGGAGAAAAAAGAATTAAAGTGACGCGTCTTGAAAAACGAATTTTCGACGAAATTAACCGTGTTTTGCATAAGATTTTATGCTATTTGCAGCAAAACACAACGCTAAATGCAGCAAAACGCAGTGCTAACTCATGCAAAACGCAGTGCTAACTCATAGAAAACGCAAGGCTAACTCATGCAAAATGCAAGGCTAAATGGTACATTTTACACATATTTGTCTACGTTTTGGTATGCTCAATGCAAAACTTCTCACGTGTTTTTAGAGTAAAAAACGCCTTAAAAAGTAGCTTTTTAGCGACAAAATGCTGTATTTTTGGCAATGAAAAATGGCGCGTCAACGACAAAATAGAAAGGTAAAATGGTGCAAAACGCAGTTGTTGCGTTCAAAGTTGATGTAAAAATAAAATTCGGAGGGTTTAAAAAGGAAGTAAAATGTAGGTTTTTGGCCTAAATTTTCGCTAGAATGGTGTGGCCGAAAGCATGTGTTTTGTAAAATTTTATTACCCAATTAACAAAAAGGGAAGAAAGCTGTTTTGCGAAAACCAGCACCATAAATTAACCCCAATCGCTAGAGCTAGAGCTGTTTAGATATTATATATGATTGAGCACATTGCTTGTGTTATTCTTGAAGGCAGTGGTGCACTGCGTAAAAAGAATAAGACAAGCAACAAGTTCCCATCTTTCAACACGCTTGCGAGCATTGCTACACGGCACATTAGTTTGCATTGGCGAACACGAAGAACACTTACAATGCTAAGCAAGCACAAGAAACGAGAAAAATTACTTGCGCAAATCGGCAAAAAAGTTTTTCATCAAATCGCTACATTCATCCTCGAGCACGCCAACCGTAACCGTGGCCTTAGCATGTAGCACCTTGGGAGCAAAACGCTCGTAACCCCGTTTCTCGTCGCGCGCACCATAAACAATGCGTCCCAACTGTGCCCATCCGCATGCGCCAGCACACATAGGACAGGGTTCGACCGTGACATAGAGTGTGCATTCGGGCAAATATTTGCCTCCGAGCATATTGGCAGCAGCCGTTATGGCCTGCATTTCGGCATGTGCGGTGACGTCGCAAAGCGTTTCGGTGAGGTTATGCGCACGCGCCACCACCCTACCCTTACAAGCAATAACCGCCCCAATAGGCACTTCGCCTTTTTGCAAAGCCAACTGAGCCTCGGCCAAAGCCTTGCGCATCATCTGTTCGTCTATTTGTTGTTGTTCGTCGTTCTGCATCATGTATATTGCGTTTTAGGTTGTGTATGGCCTTAATAAGGGCAACACACATGCAAAAGTAATACATTTATTCGGAAAAAGCGCGTGTATTAGGCACAACAAGGCCTTCTACCGCTCGTTATGCTGTATAAAACGTGTTATCATCAACATCACTGTTTACAAACACCCCATAGGCCATTGCGGGCTGAAAACAGCTTTCACAGCATTTATCATGAGCTTTATAAAGGCGTAATGAAAAACAAAGAGGTTGGGCCATGCGAGGGCAGAGCTCGGAAAAACGAAGAAATAAGCCACAAAAGAAAAACGCTGAACTTGTTTGCGCAAGTCCAGCGTTTACATGGTGTGGTGTATAAACAGAGCCCTGATGCGCGCCAAAGCTCGCACCAGGGCAAGAAGTTTTATTTCTTAGGTTCTTCTTTCTGATAATAGAGGTCGCCCGAGAGAATTTGTTTAACGCGTGCCACCAGTTCATCGCCTTGAAGCGTAAGCGAGATGGCTTTGCCTTCTGGGTCGATAAGCACGTGCATTGGTGCATGTTCAACGTTGAAAAGGCGTACCGAAGGCGAGGCTTCACCCTTGAAGTCGCAAGCTTGCAACCATCCTGCAGCCTCAATACCAAGCGACTTAACGGTTTTTTTCCATTCTTTGGCGTTGGTGTCGAGAGAGAAACCTATCATCTCAAACTTATCTTTCGAAGCGCGGCTATCGGCGTACAGTTGTTTTAGCTTAGCCAATTCGCGTTGGCTATCGGCATTGCCCGAAGCCCAGAACGTTAAAAGCACATATTTGCCTGTGCTGTTGCTAAGTTGTTTGACTGTGCCATTGGCCAAAGGCAAAGCAATATCGGGCACATCGCTTCCCTGCATCAACATGCGCGAACGCACACTGTTTTCTAGAGAACGAGCGTAGGCAGAACCTTGTGCCTGTGGTGCAACAGAGGCCGAAAGTTGGCGGCCATATTCTTTATTAAACAGTGGTAGCATGTCGCGTTCCATAAGCATAGGCATCAATTCAGAAGTATTGTTGTCGAGCAAGAACTGCAAGCGTTCGGCAATCCACGAAATTTCGGCAATACCGCGAATGCTGGCAACATCTGTTTTTCCTTCAGCCGTATTGAGATAAGCTTCGCCTTTAGTGGCTCGAAGTTGTGCAATACCATCGGCAATTTGTTTGTCGCGTTGACGTTCAAGTGCCACATACTGCTCGTAAAGCGGTTTGTCGGGGATGGTTTGCGCCTCGTTAATCACAGCCGCCTTAATCGTATTCTGCCCCTTTGAGCCATTGGCTTGCTTGGCATCAACATTTTTCATCTTTCTTACAGCGTCGATGAGCTGTTCGCCACGTAGGTCGAATGCCACAATATTGCCATCGGGACCGATGAGCACAGTGCGAGGAACAGCCTCAACATTATACAACTTAGCAGCAGGCGAGCCCCAGCCCTTCAAGGCAGATATATGCAACCAGTTGGCATGCTTTAGGCCATTGCGTTCGATGCAGTCGGTCCACTCTTTCTTTTTACTATCAATAGAATAGCTCAACACCACGAAAGGCACTTTGCCTTGCGTTTCGGCCAAAGCCTGCTTGATAACGGGGAACTCGCGTCTACACGGAGCACACCACGATGCCCAGAAGTCAATGAGCACGTATTTTCCACGCAAGTCTGACAAGGCCAGGCGCTTATCATCGGGTGTTTGGCCATCAATATCGGGTGCGGGTTTGCCCACTTCGAGGTTGGCAGCCCGTACCAAGTTGGTTAGTTCGCGATACATAGGATGCTTGCGCACATCAGCAGGAACTGCGTTGAGATAGGTTTCTTCGAGTACTTGTGGTGTAAAGAACCTAAAAAGGTCGTACTTGATGATGTATAATGCAAAGGGAGAGTCGAGGTGACTAGCTACGAAACGCATGGCCGCCGTGCGATGCGACAAGCTATTGGCATAGTAAGTGGCACGCTGATAAGGGAAGAACGCCTTTTCGTCGTTACGTTTTTCGGGTGGAAGACTAGAGATAACCTTGTCCATTCGCACCTTAGCAGCATCAACACTGGCATCGTTTGCTTTTTGATAAGCAAATAAAGCATCGTTGGTGGGCGTACCTTTTACCCTTGCACCCACGGGGAAACGTGCATCGAAAGGTAGCACGGTGATTTCTCCCGCTTCAAGAAACAGCTGCACAGCGCCATTGTCGAAACCTGTGATGTGATAGGGAGCAACAGCACCAGGGGCAGTACCTTTGAAGCTAAATTGGCCATTTTGCACCACAGCAGAGTCGACAACAATGTCTTGTCCCTGAACTTCATGGGTGAGATACACCTTCTTTACGCGCTCGGGCGTATAGCGCAACGAGTCGACACTCATTGTTCCTTTTATCACATAGTTATTGCTTTGCTGTGCCATAGCTGGGCAGGCACAGAGCAGCAACACACTGAGGACTTCTTTTTTCATGTTGTTTGTTATGTTGTTTTTTGTTGTTTTAAAACCACAGATATGATGGAGAAAACAGGCTTTGCAGCTAAGCGATACCGCAGTGAGCAGCCTCTAGGCTATCTCCATCACATAATACCCTTACTTTTCGGTCTCTTCGGCAAACAATCTGGTAACAAACTTACGCAGGTCTTCACCA
This sequence comes from Hoylesella shahii, assembly GCF_937990675.1. Lineage (NCBI taxonomy): Bacteria > Pseudomonadati > Bacteroidota > Bacteroidia > Bacteroidales > Prevotellaceae > Hoylesella > Hoylesella shahii. The sequence continues at coordinate 43,353 of NZ_CALKQY010000055.1, forward strand.
TGTAGGCCGGTAGCCAAGATGTTATTGTTGGCGTCAAGCACAAATATAGCCGGAATGGCAGTGACACTGTATAGCTTTGCTACTTCGTCTTTCCACCCCTTTAGCGACGACACTTGTGTCCAAGTGAGTTTATCTTGCTTAACGGCAGCAAGCCAACGGTCGCGTTTTTCATCGAGCGACACGTTAACAATCTCCAATCCTGCAGCATGATAATCGGCATAGAGCTGTCGCAAAATGGGATTATTGAGCCTACACGGACCGCACCACGAAGCCCAGAAATCAACGATTTTAACCTTACCAGGCATTTTGCTGAGGGTGAAACTACGTCCCTCGGCAGTGGGCAAAGTAAAGTCGGGAGCTTTGCTACCCTTGCTTATCATCTGCAAACGCAATATGCGTTGTTGCAAGATTTGTCCGCAACGACTTTGCTTAGCCTTATCGCCCAGTTGAGCATAAAGTTGTTTAGACACTTCCAAAGACGCATCTTGGGTTTCGGCATCTTGCAACATAATGGCTGCCGAGAGAATGTTGTTGTTGGCCGAGAGAAAGGCTGCACGTTCGTTTTCGAGCGCTTTGCGCATGTGTGCGATAGTGTCGTTAACACGGCTTGCGCTACCATAGCGCAAGGCTTTACGAAGACTATCGGCTCGATTTTGTAAGGCAGATAAGCTTTTCATCATGCTCATGCAACGCTCTTGATAAGCCAAATCGGTGTCTTGGAGTCCCTTACCATGTATAAACCATCCCTCGCCATCGCGTAATAAAGCGTTATAACTGGTACCAGGTTCGATAAAAAACGAGAAACCACCTTGATAACCCACCACACCTAAACGAGCTTGCATGGGCTCAGAGATTTTGATATTGGGCATGGAAAAGCGTCCATTGGAGAATGGAACGGTGCAAACGGTATTCCAACCAGTTTCAGAATTGCGCACAAGAAGTTGCAAATTACCTACGGGTATGCCCTCTATTTTGCCTTCAATGCTACTAGAAGCTTGGGCAAAGAGCGAAGTGCTAAGAACCGAAAACAATACCGTTAAGAAGATTTTATACATAATTAGAGGTGTTATTTATGATTTTTTTTGCTATTGAGCGAAACTAATGACTACTCGGCCTGGGACTAATGAGCCTGCCATCAACGTGTTTTGTGTTTAGTGAGCTATTCATTAACGCATAAACTCATCAATTCGCAGACTCATCAATCACTTTTCTATCTAATAGGCAACGAATAAGAATACTCGCGAACAAACTGGAAGTCGAGAATATTACCCAATTTTCGTCCATCGTTATCAGCGTCGTAGAACAGCGTCGCGAAAGACTCGTCAACATCTGATGCCGTATTGAGTTTTATTTCGGCGATAGCACCATTGTCACCTTTATTCATACCGATGGTGAGATAACGACCCAAGTCGGCAGAATAAAGGAAGTTATCTTCTGAACGGAACTTCATACAAGTGATGGTATATCCAGCAGGAGCCGAATAGAGCACAGTTTTATCGCCGTTATTGGTGTTGTATCGCACCACGTCACCACCATCTGCATAGAAAACATAATTGGTGCTGAACCACGTGTTGTACATCACAGTAGCCAAGATGGATGGTGTGAAGCCCTCCAATTTCTTTGCTTTGATGGTGTATGCAGGTTCGTCGCTACTACCACCATTATCCTTATCGCTCTCGGCAGCCGTAGAGGTGAGTTGATAGAGATAATAATTGGGTGCATCCTTATCGCGGAAAATAAAATAAGGTGTGGCCTTATCGTAGTTCTCGCGATATTGAATAAAGCCATAAACAGCTTTCTTTCCAACGGGCGATAGCGCAGCCTTAAGTCCTGAGAAGTCAACATGGGCATCGAGCACAGGATTGTTTAGTTGCGATTGATATGCCTGTTGTTCGGCCCAGATGCCATAACCATCGTCTTTGTTAACATACAAGAAGCGATTGTTGCGTGCATCCCAGAACACAAAATTGTTGGCCGAGATGGCACAAGCTGTAACGTTATAGTTGGCCACAGACCCCTCGGTGGCTGGTGTTTTGAAAGCAGGGATGGTGCGCGCCGTAAGGAAACGTCCGTCTTTACCAAGCATATAATAGAAGTCGGACTGATTAGAGGGGTCGCCCTCCATACCAATTTTGTCGGGCAAGAACGTGCCTTGCGCACTCATTGGCACCACAAAATCTTTATAAGCAGTGAGACGTGGCGTCATACCAAATGGGTCGTAGGTTTTCACAACGCCCTTACTAGAGAACACAATGAAGTTGTATTTCTTCACAAAATCTCGTCCTTCGGCAACCAAGCCATAATGAAACATCAGCTTATAGGCATCGACAAAGGGATTTTTCTCGTCTTTATAAATAAGCTTATAAGCATCGCTACGAACATTGGTAACGGCTCCCACCTTCTCAACATTACCCAAGAGTACGCTTCCAGGCTTGCCATGGAGGAAGAAAAGACTGTTTTTATAGATGGGGCGGGTGGCTACTGCAAAGTTTTGATAGCGCGAAAGCCCAGTGGTGCGGTCGTAAACCTGCAAGCGAACATTAAAGCGTGTGGTCTTTCCCACAGGCAGTTCCACATCCAAATAGCCTTTCGTCTTTACCGTATCAGAAATGGTCTCCTTACCCTTTTGATAAGAACGAATCCAGGTAAAGTCTAACTGGTCGAGCCCAGATTGTAGCGTTTGGGGTACTTGCACCTCGATTCGCTTATGCGTTTCGCTTTCGGTGAGAGGCTGTGTAAACTCGATGGTCTGCCCCGTAAGCATCTCAACCGTGGCTGGAGTGAATATAAGCGTATCGATAGAATTCATGCTATCGAAGTTATATGTATAGTTACCTTTGTCTTCGTAGCAAGCAGTAAACAAGCCTGCAGCTAGTACAAAGAGACAAACAGCCTTACCCCCAACCCTCTTCCACGTGGAAAGGGGTAAGGAATGATGCGCCATGCCCTGCTCTATTGCGGCAGCGGGGGTTGGTGTTTCAGTAAATGGCACCACCGTTTTAACGGCCTTCACAGCGCTTTGCGCGGTTCGCGCAGCTCTTATCATGTGCTTGCGTACCTCTAATATGGTTATGTTATTCGTCATTTCTAGGATTATTTAAACGTTAATGATATGACATGCGCCAGGCGATGCTATCAAAGCAGAGCGCCCAACGCCCCTTGCCTTATCCTCTATGCCTTAAGGCACGTTAGGGAAAGTGAAAGGATAAGAGCCGTGTGAAAGTTTTTCGCGGAACAACTTGTTGCAAGCCTTGATGGCAGCTTCACCGCCAATTGAACTATCCCAATGCACATTTCCCCACTCGTTCATCACTGGGAACATCTGATTGAGTACAAAGTCGGCCCCTTTATGCTCGAGCCAAACGCTAATCATAAAGCGATATTTGGCTGCAGAATACGTTCCGTAGTACTTTTCTATCAACGCCTTTCCACCTTGTTCGTCTTTCCAAGGCTGTGGCTCGACGAGTTCGTAGTTGGCATTAGCCATCATAGGAATGTAAAAATTGCCCTTATACGAATCGCCCGAACGCCATCCATCAAGATAGAAGGTGTTGTATCGCTGCATCATGAGGTGCACCGCACTGAGGTTTAGTTTTCTCATCGTGGCCTCGTTTCCACCCAATTGAGCATATTCGTTGGCCGTTGTGATATCCATACTGTTGCAAAGTCCCACGAAAGCTCCACTTTGATAGTTGCCCAAATAAGTATCTTGTAGCGAGGACCAATACCAAGGCTTCTCGTAAGCGTTGTCGTTAGTAAAGGGGATGGCTATCGTTATGGCAGTTTGTGGCGAGGCCTTTTGCACCTTGCGCAAGCTGTCGACGCCCGCAAGATTCCATTGTACAAACTTATAATAGTCGCGTTCGTTATAGAAATCGTTACGCTTTGTAACCTTTACCATCAGCTTCATCTTATCAGCAGTCCATTCGCCTAGATACGAACTGGCCATGCCATCCCATTGAGCAGGCTTAGAATAGGCTTCTTTCACATGCACGGTAAACGCTTGGAAATCCTTAATACCTTCGCCAATTTGTGATTCGGGGTCGCTGGCATCAATGTAAACTTGTGCTTGAAAAGTAGAATCAACGATAGAAGGACGTTGAGCCAACACCGTCACAGTTTTTTCGTGTTCGCCTGGTTTAAACACAACCTCCGGACAAACGACCATGGCTTGTGCCACACCTTCAACGGCTCTTGACTTGAGAACCACCTTTCTGGGATGGTCGCTATCGCGTCCCATGAGTTTGAGTTTCAAAGAAACGCCAATCTCTTTGGGAGCAGTGAGAATGGAGTCGGCAAAGTTAACCGTTGCGTTAAGCGCCTCTTTATTGCCATAGCTAAAGTAAACGCCGTCGCCATTTGCATCGTAAGTAGGCACGGCTTGTTCGCTACACGCAGTAGAGAGCATGCAACCAAAAGCCGCGGCAAATACATATCCAAACTTATTCTTCATTTTCATCGTGGTTTAAGGGTTGTTATGAGTGGTGTTTGCGCCGTTTTGCGCATCGTGAGATGCCGTCCAGCCATATTCTTTCTCGGCATCAGGAAGTGGGAATTCGTAGCGTTCTTTCGACAAGGTAACGGTGTTGTCGTAAGCAAGAGTCGTCATTCCATGTCGTTTCAAGAAGAACCAGTATTGCCCTTCGGCATAAAATTCCTTGCGGAACTCGCGGTCTAAGGCTGTGGTTCGACTGGCTTCGTTAGCAAAGTTCACATTGAGCGAACGCGAATATCCACGTTTGTTGCGCACCATATTTAAGTATTGTGCCGCCTGATTGAGGTCGGGTGTCATTTCGCAAAGGATGTAATACATCTCGGGAAGGCGTATCAAGGGGATTGCTTCTTTAGGATTGGTGTTGTATTTGCGAGACAAAGCCGTTTTGGTAGAGGCGTGTTCGTAGAACGCAGCCGACTTAGTACGCATGTCTTCACGACGGTCGCCAGACACTTCGAAGTAGCTATTAAAACGTTCGGAACGAATAAAATACTGGCTAGTGTACTTATCTCCATCGGCCCAATGCGAAGAAAGAGACTGCGAAAGATGGTAGAGATTAAGTGCACAAAGGCATTCTGAGAAGAGCACGGGGTCGTCTTGATTGCTTGAAGCCAAGGTCAATCCACAGTTATCAATCACTTCTTTGGCGCAAGCCACAGCATTGGTGGCATCGCCAGCATAGCAATAGATGCGCGCCAGGAGCGCGTTCACAGCATGATAATTAAATCTAAAGCGACGTTCGCTGTCGTCAAGGCGCAGTTTTTTCTCGTTTGCCAACAGTTGTTTAGCCTCATTGAGGTCTTTCAATGCTAAAGCCACAATTTCTTTTGCGGGCAAAAGTGGTTGTTTAGAATTATCGGCCACCTTTCTATATGGAATGCAGTTAGCAGCTGCAGCCGTTGCATCTGTGCCATACTTCCATGGCCCCCACGCCCTAAGCAAATCGAATTGGCAATAAGCTCTAGCAGCAAGTGCCTCGGCTCTGTATGCATTTCTTGTATTAGCATTGCGAATAACGGCTTCTCCTTTATTGTCGAGCCATTTAAGAAGATTATTGCAATTAGCAATAATGTTATAGAGTTTTAACCACGATTGAGCCAGCTTTTGCTTGGTGCGGAAGCCATCTGTTGTGGCTGTGGCATAGTTATAGATAGCCATACGGTCGTTAGCACCATCGGGGATGTAATCGTATTGTTGTGCCAATTGGTCGAGCATGCCAAACGACATGTTGCCACCATAAGCGCCTTGGTCGGTCATCATGAGGTAGATGCCAGTGAGTGAGCTTTCGAAACCAGCCTCGGTAGAGAACAATTCTTCGGCCTTAAGGTCGGTTTTAGGGCTCACATCGAACCAATCCGAACAAGCTGTGACAAGCGATAGTGCCAAACAGCAGGTGCCCATTCGGCACACCTTATATAATAGGGAGGGGAATTTTAAGTGCTTCATAACGCTAGTTACTTAAAGATAATGGAGCAAGAGAGAGAGTAAGAACGTGAGAATGGATATCCAAGACCACGTTCCATCTTCACAGTTGACAGACGAAGGAGGTCGTTGGTGGTGAAGTTAAGCGACAACACATCGATGTTTAGTCGGCTCAGCAACTTATAATCGGCTTGTTTAAAGCGATAGCCAACATTGATACTTGCCAATCGCAGTTCGTTATCTTTCATAATGAAGCGGTCGGAAGCAGGCGTTTGCGAACCGTTAAGGTCAATCCTTTTATACATCGTCACATCACCAGGATTGTGCCAACGGTCTTGTGCAGCACGGCGATCGAGATTATATGCGATGTTGCTATTCTCAATTTTGTCTACCAATGTTTGGTTATAAACAATGCCACCCCATCGATATACGAAGCCTAATGTGCACGAAAGGTCGCGCCAATTGACAGAAGAACTGATGGTTCCATTAATCTTTGGTGTGGTGTCGCCAACGGGAACTTTGTCTGCTGAGTTCCAGTTAAAGGTCTTTTCACCATTGCGAGTGAGGAACACTTCGTTACCAGTCATGGGGTCAATGCCTAGTGAGCGCACTGCATAATATGTAGTGGTTGACTTACCTTCTTGGTAAACAGGCAGCGGAGCAGACTTAGATTTGAGTTGCTCTTCATTCATTTTACGCAGATAATCAGATATCTTACGTATCTTATTACGGTTGTGGTTCATACCCATAGCCACGGTCCAATAGAACTGTTTACGGATGTTTTGCAAGGCAATAACATTGAGTGTGGCATCGAAACCGCGGTTTTGCAATTCGCCAGCGTTAATATATTGCGACTCGAAACCTGTTGAGGGAGCAAGGTCGTAGTTGGTTAACAGCTGCCTACTAATATTATCATAATAGTTGAACGACAGGTTAATGCGGTTTTTCCATACGCCCACATCAAAGCCAAGGCTAAGGTTATCGGTCTTGGTCCACTTGATATCGGGATTGTTTAAGCGCGAGAGCACTGCGCCCAATGTAGAGAACGAAGCATAAGGCCGCATTGTTTGACTAAACGTATAGTATTCGATAGCATCTGCAGGACTAGAGTTTTGCGCACCCGTCACACCATATGTAGCTCTAAAAACGAGGTTCGAAACGCGCCCTTCAAGCCATTTTTCGCGATAAGCATTCCATCTTAAGCCCACGCTCCAGAATGGTGTAAGGTTGTGATCGGCGTATCTTGAGGTTATTTCGCTGCTCACATTTACGTCTACCGAATAACGATTGTCGTAGCTATACGAAAGCTGTGTAATAAATCCCATCGACCTTGCGATAGATTCAGAGCCGCTTGGGCTGGTTGTCATCTTGTTTCCAAAGATGAAATCGTCCATATGTGGGTCTGGATAGCCCACGGCAGAGAGATTCACATAGTTGCTACGGTCTTCGCTAAGTGTCCAGTTACCAAACACGCTGAATAAATGTTTGCGCAACGACATATTCCAGTTAAGCCCCAAGTTGCTCGACCACGAGGTCATTTCTCCTGTGTTCTTAGTGTAGCGTCCGCGTAAAGTCTTGTCCAATTCGGTTATAAAAGAGGTGTGTGCAGCGGGCAAGAAATTCTCTGTTCTAGCCATTCCGCGCATGTACGACAGGTTTTCGGTGAGTCGTAAGTTCTTCAACAAGCGGTATTCCAAATTCAGACTAGCAGTGATATTGGTGTTGCTTGTGAGGTCTTTAATGCCCACATTGGCGTTGTATAATGGGTTGGCGATGGGCACACTTCCAGCACCCGTGTGGTTATCTAGCTGCTGTAAATACTCCCCAAACTCGTTTGTTGGGCGGTAATAAGGATTTACGCGTGTGTATTCAGAGAACGAGCCATAGGGCGAATTATGTCCACCACTCTCCGAAAGATTGATGCTTGCACCAACCATTACGTTCTCTTTGCGATAAGTCATGCTAAAGTTAAGGCTCTTGGTGTTTTGTTCCGAACCTTTCATTACACCTGGATTGAAGGCTGCATTGAGGTCTAGGCTATAACGGAAGACCTCTGTTCCACCAGCAGCCGACAACGAATGGCGATGTGTAACAGCAGTACGAAGTGGCTTACTCAGCCAATAGGTGTCAACGCCTGCCAGTACATTGCGCAACAGTTGGTTGTAACGGTTCATGCTTTTATCGTTAGTTGGACTGTAAACACCAGCATCCCATTCCATCTGTAGCTTCTCACTTGCGTTCATAAGCTTATAGTCGGTGAGGTCGGGTGCTTGCACAGTTACGCCTCCATTATAGCTAACCGACAGCACGCCGTCAGGAGCAACCTTGGTTTCGATAACCACCACACCGTTAGAAGCACGCGAACCATAGATGGCAGTGGCTGCAGCATCTTTTAATATGGTAACGTTTTCGATGCGTTCGGGGTCGAGTTGCAAGATGCGACTCATTGACACAATGAAACCATCAAGCACGAAGAGCGGTGTGTTAGGACGGCTCGAGACGTTGTCGAGCAACAAGTCCATGCTGTTAAGCGAGGCCGTTGAACCAAGGTTTTGGTCGCCACGGATAAGGAATTCGGGCTGAGCATTGGGGTCCGAACCGCGCGAGTTGTTTTCTATCACCTTGAAACTGGGGTCGTAGAACTGCAAACTCTTAAGGATGTTGTTGGGATTTAGCTTGCGCAACTCGTCGCCTTTCACCGACACGTAGTTACCCGTGAAGCTTGATTTGCTACGTTTGCTCAAACCTGTTACCACCACTTCTTCCATCATTTGGCCATCAGGTTTGAGCGCGATTTTCATGTTTTGGTTAGGGCGGGTTATCTGCATCGACACAGACTCATAGCCCATATACGACACTTTAATAGAAGCTTTACGCGGAACTTGTAATGAGAACTTTCCGTTTACATCGGTAATACTACCCTTTACGCCGCCATTTTTAGTACCATCGGTAAGTACCACGGTGGCTCCCACCAATGTTTCTTTTGTTGAAGCATCAGTAACCACGCCTTCGATATGCAGCATATCTTTGGCATCCGCATCCTTTGTGTACGACGAGATAATGATTTGTCTTCCTGTCTCGTAACGAATTAGCACATTTTGGTCGCCAATAAGTTCTCCCAAAACCTTATCTAGGGGAACATCCTTAACATTCAATGTGGTTGGTTTAGCAATGCCCACGAGTGCCACTTCTTGAAATTCAATGGTGGCATTGGCCTGCTTAGCCACTTTCTTGAGCACCGTTCCCAAGGGTTCGTTACTCACGCGCAGGGTCACAGGCGTATTCTTCCAGTCGTCTAGGCTTTGTGTTTGAGCCTTCGCACCGGTTACATACAGCAGCATAGCACCTATCACACAGAGCCATGCAAGCGCGATTTGATAGTAGTTTACATTTCTTTTCATCGATAAGCAAGATTAGTTTATGATGTGTTTCGGAGTCGGTATATCTGTTTACAACCATTTTGGCTAAGGTGAAAGGACACAATCCATTGGCCTTTAAGCCTCTTTACACCCTCTCACACCAGCCGTTTAGGTTGCATGTTTGAAGCAAATTGGTTTATTCCATCAGCTTTTCAAGAATGTCAAGATACTCTTTATTCTTGTTATACTTAGCCTTATATTCGGCAAATAGAGGTTTGGCGCGCTCCAGTTCTTTTCCGTTACGCACAAAGCTAACGAGCAATTGGTAGAGCACGGCATCGCGTTGTTCACCTTGATAGAAGGCTGCCAATTCCTTAAACATGTCTTCCAGTTGTTGTGGCATGGTGTAAGTGGCATGCTTTGCGTTGGCCTTCTTCTCGTTTTCGTAGAAACAATAGCGCATCAAGAAACTTACATAATCTGGGTTGCACAATGCACCAACGCTCGAACGAAGCTTCACACCGTCCATCAGTTTCCAATAATCGCCAATGCCTTGGTCTTTAATTGGCGTCTTTCTTGTGTCCGCATACATCGGTGGATATTCCATAAACGATACGTATGCAGCTGCTTCAGTGTTGGCAAGGATATAATCGGCTGCCACATCACTAAGCTGCGCCTTTTCTTTTGCCACCATTTCCTGAACCTTTGCAAGTAATGTTCGCGAATCGTCTATGCGTTGTTGGGGCTTCACATCCACCACCACACAAGCCAGCAACTGACCCTTATAGCGCATTTGTCGCTTCATGTCGTCTATGCCATTCATCAAACGATTTGCGGTTACGGCCTTAGCTGTTCCGCTAAACACCACTTCCGAAGGGCGTTTTCCATCATAACGCACCACGGCATGCACACTGTCACCTGGCAGCATAAACACATTTACTTGCCCATTAATGAGCATGCACACCGGACTTTTGCTCTCAAACGAGTAGAGATGTTCGTCGCCTGGGTTGGTATGAAACTCTGAGTTGAAGAATGGCGACTGCAAGCAGTCAAAATAAACCATTTCTCTTTTGTAACCATACACCTCTGCACTTAGTGTTGTCTTTTTCTGGGCGAAGCCGCTTAAGGTAAAAGCGAGGAGCGCTCCCAATAGAAGTTTTCTTTTGTTTACTGTCATTTGGTTGTTAAAAAGCGGTTAGAAACATTAATTCTTTAAGGTTGTTGAATGCCACAAATACCACTATTAAAAGCATTGGAAGGCAAACAAACACCTCGTCTTCTTTCTTTACTTGCGTGTAAAATTAGTAACCTTATCTCATACGCGCATTAACTTTTTAGTTAAAAAACGATAAACAAAATGCATTTTATTGCACTAGTTATTCAAAAACAAGCACTTCCAAGCCTGCATATTATTTGCAAATATATTGACACACATCACTTTCCAATAATATATGATACTTCTTTTTGTCGTTATTATCGAGAGGTATTACCAACCAGAATAACGCCTATTTTGATTACATCTCAAGCACCATCGTCACCTCTTACCTGCTCATCCCCTCTCAAAGATGCCTAAACCATCTTCTTTGCTTAAGGCTTATCACACTAAAAAACACGCACGCGCGCTTTGTGAACTGGCATAAAAAGGCTACTTTTGCAATAAAGAAAACGTAAACAACATGGCAAAGCACAACGAACTGGGAAAATGGGGCGAGGATTTCGCTGCCGAATACCTCAAAGAACAGGGGTATGTTATTCGCGACCGCGATTGGCATTGTGGCAAAAGAGATATCGACCTGGTGGCTATTTCGGCCGACCTTACCACCATTGTGTTTGTTGAGGTGAAGACAAGAACCTCTGATGAGGTGTCCGAACCGGCCGATGCTGTGAACAAACAGAAGATAAGAAACCTGGGGATTGCCGCTAACAACTACATCAAACAGTTTAATGTGGTGGAACAGGTGCGATTTGATGTGGTTACAATTGTTGGTTCCAATCAACAAAATGCTAAGCTTGAACACATCGAAGACGCTTTTAACCCCTTGCTTGTTTAGGCATGAAGATTAGACATATACATTTGGAAGAGACCAACTCGACCAACGATTATATTAAAACGCTTGCCCTAGAACAGGGCGAAATGGTGGTGGTGAGCACCGATTGGCAAACATCTGGTCGCGGACAGGGCACTAACTGCTGGGAAAGCGAACGCGCGCAAAACTTGCTTTTTAGTGTGATGGCCCAACCGTTGTGCGTCTCGGTACAACAACAATTTGTACTTTCCATGGCTGGTGCATTGGCCATTAAGGAAGTACTCGACCAGTTTTCGCCCTACTTCTCTATCAAATGGCCGAACGACATTTATTGGCACGACCGCAAAATTAGTGGCACACTCATCGAAACGAGTCTTGCGCGGGGCCAAATCAGTCGTTTTGTCTATGGCATCGGGCTTAACGTCAATCAGCAACGCTTTCTAAGCGATGCACCTAACCCGGTGTCTTTGGTGCAGATAACAGGCCAACCTCTCTCGCCAATGCCGCTCCTTAATTGTATTGTGCAAAGCTTTCTGCAACAATTGCAGCTGGTTCAGGAAGGTAAAACGCCACTCATCACCGCTCGCTACAATGCATCTTTGTTTCGGTCGGCGGGCTTTCATCTCTATAGCGATGAGCAAGGACTATTTGAAGCCGAAGTGGTTGGCGTGGAAACAAATGGGTTAATAACGCTTCGCGACAAACAAAAACAATTGCGAACTTACACCCAACCGCATGCCACCAATAGCCCAACTGCCAACAAACTGCGCTTCGTACTCTAACACGAAACATCAAAACGGCGCACACCACACATTATTATATATAGCAACAAACCAATAACATATTATAAACTATGTACAAGAGAATTTTATTAAAGCTTAGTGGCGAGAGTTTGATGGGCTCTCAAAGCCATGGTATCGACCCACAACGTTTGCAAGAATATGCCCAACAAATTAAGGCGGTGCACGAAATGGGCGTGCAAATTGGTATCGTTATCGGTGGTGGTAACTTCTTTCGCGGACTCAGTGGCGCGCAAAAAGGCTTCGACCGAGTGAAGGGCGACCAAATGGGTATGTGCGCAACGGTGATGAACTCGCTGGCCTTAAGCTCGGCTCTTGAAGCCATTGGCGTTAAAACCAAGGTGCTCACAGCCATCCGCATGGAGCCTATCGGCGAGTTTTATAGCAAATGGAAGGCCATCGAAAGCATGGAAGCTGGCCACGTTTGCATCTTCTCGGCAGGCACTGGGTCGCCTTATTTCACCACCGACACTGGTAGTTCGCTGCGGGGTATCGAAATAGAAGCCGACGTAATGCTCAAGGGTACGCGCGTGGATGGTATCTATACTGCCGACCCAGAGAAAGACTCAACGGCCACTAAGTTTACCGACATAACCTACGACGAGATTTATACACGTGGATTGAAGGTTATGGACCTCACCGCAACAACAATGTGTAAAGAGAACAACCTCCCCATCTATGTCTTTAATATGGATGTTGTGGGTAATCTCGAACGCGTTATGCGCGGCGAAAATATAGGCACATTGGTGCATAATTAAGATTGAAGTTTATGAGGTTATGAGGTTATAAGTTGATGAGTTGATAAGTTGATAAGTTGATGAGTTGATGAGTTGATAAGTTGATGAGTTGATGAGTTGATAAGTTGATGAGTTGATAAGTTGATAAGTTGATGAGTTGATGAGTTGATGAGTTGATGAGTGAACGACTGAACAAGTTGATGCAACCATCTTTTGTTCAATTGTCTTCAACCGCAAAACACTTATAACCTCAAAACCTCATAGCTTATTGACTCAACTCCATAACTCCATAACTCCTTAAAAATTCCCCATGGAAATAGTTTTTGCACTTATCATCATCGTGGCCGTTGCCATTGGCTTTGTGCTCTTTAACAACACAAAGGCGGGATACGAACGGCAGATTGGCGAACTGAAAAAGCAATTGGAAACCGAACGCGAATATACTAAACGCATGCTCGACCAAGCTGACGCCAACCTGCAACGCGCTAACCAAAACCTTGAAAGAGAACGCCAACACGCCGAACAAATGCGAAAAGAAAGCGACCTGCGATGGGAAGAAAAACTGGATAGCCTTAAAAACAACATGCAAAACACTGCGGCTAAAGAACTGGCCGCTAAACAAGAGGAACTGCAACGAACCAACCGCATGCAGATGGACGACTTGCTTAAACCTATTAAGGAACAATTCAACGACTTTAAACGGGCTGTAGACGAGAGCAAAACGCAAAACGAGGTGAACAAAACCGAATTGCAAAAAGCGTTCGAAAGCACAATGAAGCTGTTTCAACAGCAGCAACAACAAACAGTGGATAGCTTAAAACTACAAACTGAACGTATTGGTGAAGATGCGGCTAACCTCTCGCGAGCATTGAAGGGCGAAAGCAAAACGCAAGGAGACTGGGGGGAGATGGTGCTCGAAACACTTTTAGAGAATAGCGGATTGCAACGCGATGAAGAATTCTTTGTGCAAGAAACGGTGAAAAGCGAAGATGGCGCATCGTTTCGCCCTGATGTGGTGGTGAAATTTCCCGAAGGGCGCTCGGTGGTTATCGACTCGAAGGTGTCGTTAAAGGCTTATGCTGATGCTGTTGCTGCCGAAGACGAACGCGAACGCGACCAACTTTTGGCCGAACATGCCAAAAGTGTGCGCCGACATGTCGACGAGCTATCGGCTAAAAGCTACGACAAACTGGTGAAAGATGCTATTGGCTTCGTGCTGATGTTTGTGCCAAACGAAAACAGTTACATCGCGGCCATGAAGCAACAACCCGACTTGAGTCGATATGCTTACCAAAAACGCATCATCATTATTTCGCCAAGCAACTTGCTCATGGCGCTTCAGCTGGCATATAACCTGTGGCAATACGACAGGCAAAGCAAAAACGTGGAGAAAATTGTGAAGACTGCAGCCGACTTATATGATAAGGTGGCGGGCTTTGCCGAGACTTTCACCGACCTTGAAGCACAATTGCAACGCCTTGCCCGCAACTTCGAGCAGGCTCGCGGCCAACTTTTCGATGGTAAAGGCAATGTGCTTAAACGCATTGAGGGACTTCGCGCACTGGGCGTTACTCCTAAAAAACGAATTAAAGGACTGGAAGAGGAGTAAACAGCTTGTAAGTTCGTGAGTTCGTGAGTTTGTGAGTTTATAAGTTTAGGAGCTTATAAATCTGCGAGCTGATGAGTTCGTGAGTTTATAAGTTTAGGAGCTTATAAATCTGCGAGCTGATGAGTTTGTGAGTTTATAAGTTTAGGAACTTATAAATCTGCGAGCTGATGAGTTCGTGAGTTTATAAGTTTAGGAGCTTATAAATCTGCGAGCTGATGAGTTTGTGAGTTTATAAGTTT